>JASHUW010000264.1 GCA_030039815.1 Alphaproteobacteria bacterium | reverse complement strand
CGCTCTATTTCCGGCTGATGCGGCGGCCGATCTGGAGCCATGCCGGGCCGGAATGGTCGGGGATCGTGCGCGGCGCTTCGCACATTCAGCCCGATACGGCCGAGCGGCGGCGCATGCACACGCTCGACCGCGAGGCCGACCAGTTGCGCTGGGCAGGCATTCCCGGCCCGGTGCCGCCGCCGGACATGTCCTGGGCGGGAGGCGACGCGGCGCGTTTCGCGGTGCCGCCGGGTTATGTGCTGCTGTTCCCCGGCGCCGCCCCGCATCGGCCGAAAAAGCGCTGGCCGCTCGACCGCTTCGTCGCGCTCGCCCGCCGCATCGCCGCGGCAGGGCTGGCGCCTGTCGTGCTCGGCGGGGCGGCGGAGCGCGCGCTCGGCGCGGCGATCGCCGAAGCGGTGCCGGAAACCCGCGATCTCACCGGACAGACCGAATTCGGCGACATCGTCGCGCTCGGGCGGGGGGCGCGGCGGGCGATCGGCAACGACACCGGGCCGATGCATCTCGCGGTGGTCGGCGGCGCGCCGGCGACGGTGCTTTATTCCGCGGCTTCCGATCCGGCGTTGACCGCGCCGCGCGGGCCGGATGTCGTCATTTTGCGCCGTGACGATCTGGCCGATCTTTCGGTCGACGAGGTGGCGGCGACTTTGCCCCTGGAACCTTGACGGAACGAGGTCGCTTCGCGATATTCCGGGCATGCACGAGCGTGTTCGGATCACCGCCACCACCACGACAACCACTCCGCGCGGCGGAGTGTCGGGAGGTTGTGCGCGCTGATCGACCAGCTAGCTTTGGAACCGAACGACCCCGCCGGCCTACGGACGGGGTCTTTTCGTGACCGCCTGCCCCGTCCCGAGCGTCGGCCCCTGACGGAGCACGGACAGCCATGAGCGTAACGATCACATTGCCCGACGGGAAAACCCGCGAATTCCCCGCCCCGGTCAACGGCGCCGATCTGGCGGCGTCGATCGGCCCCGGCCTCGCCAAGGCGGCGATCGCGCTGAAGCTCGACGGACGGCCGCGCGACCTCGCGACGGTCATCGACCGCGACGCCAAGGCGGCGATCATCACCCGTGACCAGCCGGACGGGCTCGAAATCATCCGCCACGACGCCGCGCATGTCATGGCCGAGGCAGTCAAGGAGCTCTATCCCGAGACCCAGGTCACGTTCGGCCCGGCGACCGAAAACGGGTTCTATTACGATTTCGCGCGCGACACGCCGTTCACGCCGGAGGACCTCGAAAAGATCGAGGCGCGCATGCGCGACATCGTCAAGCGCGACGAGACGATCACCCGCGAGGTCTGGGAGCGCGACAAGGCGGTCGCGTTCTTCGACTCGATCGGCGAGACGTACAAGGCCGAGTGGATTTCCGAGATCCCCAAGGACGAGGAGATCAGCCTCTACCGGCAGGGCGATTTCGTCGATCTGTGCGTCGGGCCGCATCTGCCCTCGACCGGGCAGCTCGGCCAGGCGTTCAAGCTGATGAGCGTCGCCGGCGCCTATTGGCGCGGCGACGCCAAGAACGCGCAGCTCCAGCGCATCCACGGCACGGCCTGGGCGACCCAGAAGGAGCTCGACCAGTACCTGTTCCGGCTCGAAGAAGCCGAGCGGCGCGATCATCGCCGCGTCGGCCGCGAGCTCGAACTGTTCCACCTCGGCGACGAGGCGGTCGGCAGCGTCTTCTGGCACCCGAAAGGCTGGACGCTGTTCCGCATCATCGAAAGCTACATGCGCGGCCGGCTCGAAAAGGCCGGCTACCAGGAGGTGAAGGGCCCACAGCTGCTCGACCGCACGCTATGGGAAAAGACGGGTCATTGGGACAATTTCCGCGACAACATGTTTATCGCTGAGAGCCGCGACGATCGGGTGCTCGCGGTCAAGCCGATGAACTGTCCCGGACACGTACTGATCTTCGGAAACCGGCTGCGCAGTTACCGCGAACTGCCGCTGCGCTTCGCCGAATTCGGCAGCTGTACCCGCAACGAGCCGTCGGGCGCGCTGCACGGCATCATGCGCGTGCGCGCCTTCACCCAGGACGACGCGCACATCTTCTGTACCGAGGAGCAGATCACCGGCGAGTCGATCGCCTTTTGCAAGCTGCTGTTGTCGATCTACAAGGATTTCGGCTTCGAGGACGTGGGGATCAAATTCGCCACCCGGCCGGAGCAGCGCATCGGCAGCGACGAGACCTGGGATTACGCCGAGAAGAGCCTTGCCGACGCGGTCAAGGCGGCCGGCCTCGACTTCACGCTGGCGCCCGGCGAAGGCGCGTTCTACGGTCCGAAGCTCGAATTTCATTTGCGCGATGCGCTTGGCCGCGAGTGGCAATGCGGCACGCTGCAGCTCGACTACATGATGCCGGGCCGGCTGGGGGCCTCCTATGTCGGCGAAGACGGCGGGCGCCATGTGCCGGTGATGCTGCATCGCGCGATCCTCGGCTCGATGGAACGCTTCATCGGCATCCTCATCGAGCATTACGCCGGGCGCTTTCCGCTTTGGTTGTCGCCGGTGCAAGCGGTGGTCGCGACGATCACCGCGGAAGCCAACGCCTACGCCGCCGAGGTGGCGCGGGCGATGAGCGCGGCGGGGCTTCGGGTCGCGCTCGACACCGGCAACGAGACGATCAACTACAAGGTCCGCGAGCACAGCCTGGCGCGGGTGCCGGTGATGCTGGTGGTCGGCAAGCGCGAGGCGGAAAACCGCGCCGTGTCGCTGCGCCGGCTGGGTGGCAATGCGCAACAAGCGCTTGCGCTCGCGGAGGCGGTTGATAAATTAAAAGTAGAGGCTGCCGTTCCGGCTGCATCGTGACCGGACGATGTATATTCCGAGACGGTTTGCCTGCACAGACGAAGGAGAAGGTAAATAGCCAGACCACCCCTAAACTTCACCCCGAGCCGCGATGGACCGCGGATCAACGACGAAATCATGGTCCCACGGCTTCGGCTGGTTGATGAACGCGGCGAAATGGTGGGGATCGTTTCGCGCAACGAGGCGCTCGACATGGCGGTAGATGCCGGCCTCGATCTCGTTGAAATCGCTCCAAACGCCGATCCGCCGGTTTGCAAAATCCTCGATTTTGGCAAGTATAAATACGAAGAACAAAAGAAAAAGAATGAGGCCAAGAAAAAACAGAAGGTCATCGAGGTCAAGGAAATCAAGTTCCGGCCATCGATCGACGACCACGACTACGACGTCAAGATGCGCTCCATGCAGAAGTTCATCGGCGAGGGCGACAAGGTCAAGGTGACCATGCGGTTTCGCGGGCGCGAACTGGCGCACCAGGAGCTCGGCATGGACGTGCTGATGCGGGTCAAGGACGATCTCGACGCGGTCGCCAAAGTCGAGCAATTTCCGCGCATGGAAGGCCGCCAGATGACGATGGTGGTCTCGCCGAAATGACGCCGTAGCGTCAGAACAGCCAACTCACCTGCGGCCGGCGGCCGTCCCACGGCCGCGCCGCCTCGTAGAGCGCGGCGACGTGCAGCAACCGCGCGTCGCCCATATGCGGGCCAACGAGCTGCAGTCCGATCGGTAGCCCACCCGCGTCAAACCCGCAAGGCAGCGTTACCGCCGGGTTGCCGGATAGGTTGAACGGCAGGGTATAGGGATACCATGATCGGCGCACCGTATCGGCGGTTTCGCCGTCGATCTCGATCGGCGCGAAGAAATCGTGATCGATCGCCAGCGCGGTGCGCGACAGAGTCGGCGTCGCGACCAGGTCGTAATCGGCGAACCAGCTTTCGATCTCGCGGAACACCCGCGTGCGCTCGAACATCGCCTCTTGCAGCGCGACCGCGCTGTGCGCCGCACCGGTGTCCATCTGGCGGATCAGCGTATCGCTCATGCGGTTGCCGTATTGCCCGACATAGTGGCGGAACCGCGCATTCCAGAACGATTGAGTGAGCACCAGCCAGATCGGCTCGGTGGAGCGGAAATCGTCGTCGATCGGGGTGACGATCGCCCCCAGTTCCTCCAGCGCCGACAGCGCCGCCTCGCAGGCGGTACGCACCTCGGCCGCCAGCTTGTCGTTGGCGAGCAGCGGCCGCCACGCGACGCGAATGCCGGCAAGGTCGCCATCGGGCCGCGCGGCGGCGATGAAATCGGGCCGCCCCAACCCCAGCGAATGCGGGTCGCAGCGGTCGGGGCCGGCCATCGCCTGGAGCATCACCGCGGTGTCGATCACCGTGCGGGTCATCGGCGTGATGTGCGACTGGTTGCCGAACCCGTCCGGGGTCAGGTCGTGCGGCACCAGCCCCAAGGTCTGCTTGAAGCCGACGACGCCGCAGCACGCGGCCGGGATGCGGCTCGACCCGCCGCCGTCGGTGGCGATGCCGATCGGGACCAGACCGCCGGCCGCGGCGGCGGCCGCGCCGCCGCTCGAGCCGCCGCAGGTGCGCGACAAATCCCACGGATTGGCGGTGCGCCCGAACAGCGGCGCCTCGGTGAAGCATTTGTGGCCGAACTCGGGGGTCGTCGTCTTGCCGATGAGGATCGCGCCAGCCGCCTTCAGTCGCGCCACCGCGACCGAGTCCGCGGTCGGTACATTATCGGCCAGCGCAACCGAGCCGAACGTCGTCCTCACCCCGGCCGTGTTCACCAGATCCTTGACCGCGAACGGCACACCGTGCAGCGGGCCGAGCAGATCGCCGAGCATCAGCGCCGCCTCCGCCTCCCAGGCGGCGGCGCGCGCTTCCTCGGCGCAGACGGTAATGAAGGCGTTGAGCCTTGGCTGCGACTTTTCGATACGGTCGAGCGCATCCTCGACCAGCTCGACCGGCGACACGGTCTTGCGGGCGACCAGATCGGCGAGCTGGACGGCGGAGGCGAAAGCGAACTCGCTCACCCGACTTCCTTCCATGCGCTGGCCCGAGCTGCGGCGCAAGTTTAGAGTGACAGGAAACACCCAATCACGTGAGTAAATTGTTAAGGATCCCACGGTTGAGCGAAGGACTGAGCGCCCCCGAGGCCTACCTGCTGCTGAACCTGCCGCACTGGGATGTGCACCGGGCGCTGAAGCTCGGCTTCATGGGGCTGGTGACGCAGGGGATGCTGCGGCTCGATATCGAGGAGCGGCCCGGCCTCGTTCGCAAGCGGCGCATTCCGCATCTGCGGGTCGCGCCGGCTCTTCCGGAGCCGCTGCCGCCGGTTGCCGCCTCGCTCGTCAAGGTCGTGCGCGCCGCCGAGCCGGAGGGATTGCTCAAGGACGTGCTGCGACAATGCGCGCACGCATATCGCCGCACCTTGGTCGGCTTCATCCGGGACTGCGTCGGCCCGGCGCTGGTGACACGCGGGCTCGCCGCGCCGAAGCGGGCGCGGATTCTCGGCCTCGTGCCATATGACAGCTTCGCGCTGACCGTGGCGGGCGAAGCAGAGAAGGTCCGGCTTCAGGGCCTCATTCACGAGGTCAGCGCGGTTCCGAGCCTGATCGAGAGCGATCCCGCCAAAGCGATGTCGTTGATCGCCGCGCTCGGCGGCGCGTTCCTGCTGGTCGAGGAGCTGAAGCCGCATTACCCGGCGCTTGAAAAGGCGCTGCGTCCGTCCGACGGCAGCGGTGGCGATTCCTATTATTTCCCCAACCCCGCGAGCTTCGACGGCGGCGCGCCCGGCGGTGGCTGCTTCAATTTCGGCCATCTCGATTTCAGCTGCTTCGATTCGGGTGCGTTCGACAGCTTCGACGCCGGCTTCTCGGATGCCGGCGGCGGCGGGGACGGCGGAGATGGCGGCGGCAGCAGCGGGTGCTGAGCGCCGCCTCGGCTTGCGCTAAAAGGAAGGCGCCTCGATCGCGATAAAACGGGACATCCCATGCGCCGCTTTTTTGTCGGGTTCTTCGCCGTCGTCGGGATCATCGCCTTTGTCGGGTTTCTCGGCCTCGTCGCGCTGACGGTGACGCTGGTCAAGTACGCGCGCACCGCGGCGCCGCTGCCGCAGTCGATCGTGCTCACCGCCGACCTCACCGGTGGGCTCGCCGACAAGCCCGACCCCGATGCGATGTCGCGCCTCTTGTTCGACGAAAAGGGGACGCTGCGCGACTTCGTCGACGCGGTCGATCGCGCGGCCGACGACCCGCGGGTCAAGAGCCTCTACATCGAGCTCGGCGACGATACGCTGGGTCTCGCCAAGACCCAGCAGGTGCGCGACTCGATCGCGCGCTTCCGCGCTAAGGGCAAATTCGCGGTCGCATTTGCCGATACGTTCGGCGAGGGCGGCCCCGGCACGCGCCCCTATTATCTGGCGACGGCGTGCAACGAAATCTGGCTGCAGCCGCTGGGCGAGGTCGGGCTGACCGGTTTGCGCAGCGAGACGCCGTTCATCAAGGGTCTGCTCGACAAGCTCGGCATCGCCGCTGATTTCGAGCATCGCGAAGAATTCAAGACGGCGATGAACAGCCTCACCGAAACGCAGATGACCGGGCCGCAGCGCGTGGAGATCGAGGGGCTGCTGACCTCGATCTGGGGGCAGATCGGCAACGACATCGCCAAGGCGCGTAAGCTGAGCCCCGACCGCGTGACCGCGCTGGCCGATCGCGCGCCGCTTCTCGCCGACGAGGCGCAGTGGCTGGGCCTCATCGATAAGATCGGCTACCGCGACCAGGCGCAGGCCGACGCGCGCGCCCATGCCGGTGGCGGCGCCAGGTTCATGAGCTTCGCGAGGTATCTGAAGGCCGCCGGCCGGCCGCACGCCAGCGGCAGCCAGATCGCCCTCATCTACGGCACCGGGCTCATCACCCGCGGCGGCGGCGCGGCGGGTCTCTTCAGCGAGGAGAACCAGTTCACGCCGCGTGCGATCGGCCGCGCCTTTGCCGCGGCGGCGCGCGACAAGGACGTGCGCGCGATCGTCTTCCGTATCGACAGCCCCGGCGGTTCGGCGACGGCGTCGGAGACAATCTGGCGCGATGTCGAGGAGGCGCAGCGCGCCGGCAAGCCGGTCATCGTCTCGATGGGCGACGTCGCCGGCTCGGGCGGGTATTACGTCGCGGCGCCGGCCGACAAGATCGTCGCCGAGCCGGCGACCTTGACCGGATCGATCGGCGTCATCGCCGGCAAGCTGGTGCTCGGCGGGCTGATGCAAAAGCTCGGGGTCACCACGGATGCGGCAGAGCGCGGCGCCAATTCCGGGATGTTCAGCACCGTCGATGATTTCACCCCGGCGGAGCGGCAACGCCTCGAGGCCGAACTCGACAGCACCTATGCCGGGTTCAAGAACCACGTCATCGCCGGTCGGCATTTGAGCGCCGACCAGGTCGAAGCGGTCGCCAAAGGCCGCGTGTGGTCGGGCGCCGACGCCAAGGACAAAGGCCTTGTCGACGCGCTCGGCGGCTATGAGACGGCCTATGATCTGGCGCGCCAAGCGGCGAAGCTGCCGGAGAACGCGCCGATCGACGTCGTGGTCTACCCGCGCCAGCGCGGGCTCGCGGCGGCGCTTGTCGCCCGGCTGCGCGGCGAAGACAATGGCGAGACCGCCGAGCTGGGTGGACTGCAGCGCGGTCTTGCGGCGCTGCGCCTGGTTGTCGCGGCGGCGGAGATGGCGATCGAAGACCCCGGCATTCTGCGCATGCCGCCGATCGGCGACATCAAATAATCGGGGCCGGCGTGAGGCGGTCACCACCTCATCCGTCGTCGGCGACGCCGCGGATACCCTCCCCCAATCGGCGAAGAGGAGGTTCATGGGCTTAATTTCGTCATAAAGACGGTTATGATTTGGCGATCATCGCTGATGGGGACGCGCGGAGGGAGCGGTGAGGAGAAAATTTTTGGTTCTGGCGGTGGCGCTGCCGCTCGCCGGTTGCGGCTGGTTTGGCGGGCACAAGGACGACCAGGCGGAGACGACACCCGCGACGGTCTCGACCCTGTCGTCCGACGAGGTGCTTAAAAAGGACTGCGCCGACCAGAACTGGAAGCAGCAGAATCTCGGTCTGTGGTACTCGGTCTGCCGTCAGCCGATGCGCTGGTGATCACGTCGACAGCGAAGTCCCGGGCGGGATCACCGGCAGCAGCAGATAGGACGGCCGCCCGCTCTCGACGAGCACCGTGGTCGTCGCACGCCGCTTGTGCGCCATCGATCCTTCCGGCTCTCCCGAATTGGGGTTGACGTCGAAATGCGGGAAGTTGCTGCCGGCGAGGTCGAGGCGCAGCCGGTGGCCGCGTTTGAACAGGTTGGCGCAAGGGAACATGGCCACAGAGACGGCGTAGGGACGGCCCGGTTCGAGCGGGGTGGGGGTCTCCCAGGACTCGCGGTAGCGCAGCCGCAAGAGGCCCTCGCTCAGGTTCATCGCGAACCCCTCGGGGTAGTCTTCGCTCGCCGGGTAGAGATCAATCAGCTTGGCATGGATGTCGGCGTCGGGGCCGTCGCTCGCGACCCATAGGTGCAGCTCGATCGGGCCGGCGATTTCGAGGTCTTCGGGGAGCGGCGGGGTCTGGAACGTCAACACGTCGGGTCGTCCCGCGAGCGGCCCGTAAGGCGGCCAGCAGCCGAAATATTGCGGGCCGGTGCGCTGGTCGTAGGCGCCGCTGTACATGACCGGCCCGCCCGAGCTGAGCGCGCCGCCGATCGTCGGCACCGGGTCGTACGGATCGGCGATGAACGACAGCGATGCGCTGCTTTCGCCGGGCCGGGCGACCAGGAGCGAGCGGCCGGGGTGCAGGTGGAAGCGGGTGAATTCGGTCTGCGGCAGCGGCCAGCGGTCCGCGGCGCGCCAGAAGCCGCCGTGGTCGAGCCGCCCGCTCGCGGTTCGCCGGCCGGAGCCGCCGCCCATGACGAAGACGCGCACCGCCGGCTCCCGCGCGACGCCATTGTCCACGCCCTTGACCCAGCAATCGAACCAGCGCCGCCGCAGGCTGAGGAAATCGTCGCCGAGATTGCCGTCGAGCGTCGCCGCCGGGCCGAACTCCACGTCGCCGGCGAAGGACAGCGAGCGGTCGCCATGCGTCCATGGCCCGAGCACGAGGCGCACCGGGCTGCGTTTCGCCGCGAGCCCGACGTAGTTCTCCATCGCGGTGCGCGCGTAGGGGTCGTACCAGCCGGAGAGGTGCACCATCGGCACGTCGGCATAGCGGTGGTAATAGCCCTCGGCGTAGATGCCCGGCTGCTTCCAGTAGTCGTCGAAATTGCCGTGCGACCACTGCTCGAACAGGTAGTCCTCGTATTCGGGCGCGGCCTTGAGCGGCGAATCGCCGCGCCGCCACGGCATCCGCGCCATCCATGCCGCGATGTCCTCGGCCTGCAGCGCCGCCCTGACCGCCGGGTCCTTGGCGTCGGCGAGCGCGTTGCGATAAGCCCAGGTCGCCTGCTTCAGGTCGAACGCGCCGCCATGGCGGATGCCGCTGCGATAGGCGTTGGAAAAGCCGCCGCAATCGATGTATTGCGCGGCGAGGCCCGGCGGGTCGAGGCAGCCCAGCGCCATCTGCGCATGCGCGGCGTAGCTGAGGCCCATTGTCGCGATGCGGCCGTTGCACCAGGGCCGGGTGACGAGCCAGGCGCAGGTGTCGTAGCCGTCCGGCGCCTCGCTGAGATATTTCGTGAAGCCGCCTTCCGAGCGGTAGCGGCCCCGGCAATCCTGATAGGCGACGGCGTAGCCGGCGTCGACGAAATAGCGCGCCACAGCCTCGCGCGAGCGCGGCTTTGGATCGCTCGCGGTGATCTCCGAGCGGCTCGGCGCGGATTTGTCATAGGGCGTGCGCTCGAGGATCACGGGAAACGGCCCGGCACCCTCGGGCCGGTAGATATCGGTCGCCAGGCGCACCCCGTCGCGCGCGTCGACCATGACATCGTGCTCGACTATCATCGCAGCTTCGTTTGGATCATCGGGCGCCCTCCCTTGCCCCTCGGCGGCGTTTCGGCTAATCCTCGCGCTCGATCGATCGGAACGATGGGCGCGTAGCTCAGCGGGAGAGCACTACGTTGACATCGTAGGGGTCACTGGT
>JASHUW010000263.1 GCA_030039815.1 Alphaproteobacteria bacterium | reverse complement strand
GGCTACGTGGTGATCTCGGCCTCGGGCCGGGCGATGGCGACGCGGCTGATCCAGATCGCCACCGGCGACCCCAATGCGAGCGCCGCCGGCTATACCAGCCGCGTGGGGCAAGACGACCCGCGCAAGGTCGCGGTCGGCAAATGGTGCGCCGAGAACACGGTCGACCACATCGTCAAGACGCTGCTCGAGGCGGAAATCCCGGTCGCGCCGGTGAAGAGCATCCCGCAGGTCGCGGTCGACCCGCATCTCTGGGAACGCGAGATGCTGGTCAAGATGCCCGACGCCGTCGCCGGCGAGATGTACCTCCCCGGCGCCACGATCAAGATGTCGAAGACTCCGGGCCGCGTCGGCCACGTGCCGACCCCGGGCGAGCACACCGACGCGGTGCTGTCGGGGATCTTGGGCTATGACGCGGCAAACTTGGCGGCGCTGAGGGACGAGAAGGTGATCGGGTGAGCGACGAAGCAATCTTGATTTGGGAATGCGCACCCGGCACGAGATTGCTTCGCTGCGCTCGCAATGACGGATGAGTGAAGTGCCCGCCACTCGCACCATCACCCTCTACACCGACTACAAAAGCCCCTACGCCTATCTGGCGAAGGACCCGGCCTATGCACTGGAGCGGGATTTTGGGGTCAAGATCGACTGGCTGCCCTATGTGCTGAACATCCCCGATTTCCTCGGCTCGGCGCGGCTCGACGACAAGGGCAACGTGGTCGAGGAAAACCGCTCCGCGCATCAATGGCGTCGGGTCAAGTACAGCTACATGGATTGCCGGCGGCAGGCGCGAAAGCGTGGGCTCACCATCCGCGGCACCACAAAGATCTGGGACACGGTGCTCGCGGCCTGCGGCATGCTGTGGGCGAAACGGCAGGGCGACGCGACGTTCCGTGCCTATCACGACATCACCTCGGAGCGCTTCTGGAAGCGTGAGCTCGACATCGAGGACATCGCGGTGGTGACGGCGGTGCTGGCCGAGGCCGGCGCC
Source organism: Alphaproteobacteria bacterium (assembly GCA_030039815.1). Classification (GTDB taxonomy): domain Bacteria; phylum Pseudomonadota; class Alphaproteobacteria; order ATCC43930; family CGMCC-115725; genus DATARH01. The sequence goes on along the minus strand of JASHUW010000263.1, from coordinate 1,584 downwards.
GACACCAGGGGCTTCGCGGCCTATGCCGCCGGGGAAGGCCCGGCGGAGGTCAACCGCATCCGGCTCGACGCCGAGGCGGCCGGCGTCTTCGGCACGCCGACCTTCGTGATCGACGGCGAGCTGTTCTGGGGCGGCGAGCACATCCCGGACATTCGCGAGATGCTGGCGCAGGGGTAAGAGGCGGCCGGCACCAGCTGGATTCCCCAACGTCGTCATCCGTGGGAGGAAAGATGCCCTTCATCGCATCGAACGGCCTCACCGAGGCGGGCACGAGCAAGACCATCACGGCCGGCGGCATGAAGGTGCACTACCACGATGTGGGCGCCGGCGAGCCGGTGCTGTTCCTGCATTCCTACGGCCCCGGCACCACCGCGTGGATCACCTTTCACAAGGTGGTCGGCACGCTGGCGCGGCACTATCGCTGCATCCTCATGGACTTGCCCAATTTCTCGAAGACCGGGCCGATCGTCTATCACGAGGGGGTGCATGGGCTGCAGGCGAGGACCGCGGTCGCCTTGCTCGATGCGCTTGGCATCGAAAAGGCGCGCTGGGTCGGCAACTCCCAGGGCGGGCAGTCGGCGATGGTGGCGGCCATCAGCTATCCCGAGCGGGTCACCAGCTTCGTCATGGGCGGCTCGCATATCGGCACCGGCGGCGACCGCTACCTGATGGCCAACCGGCCCTCCGAGGGCAGCCGCGCCACGCAGCAGACGATCGCCGATCCGAGCCGCGACAATGTCCGCCGCTACCTGCGGGTCCATATCGACGACGAGACCCTCGTGACCAACGAGCTCGTCGATTACATCCATCACGCGCATACCTGGTCGCCCGAGTTCCTCGCCGCGCGGGCGCGATCGGTGAGCCTGCCGCACGACTACACGCCCGAGCTGGCGAACATCGCGGCGCCGGTGCTGCTGATCCACGGGCGCTACGACCGGATGGTGCCGTTCGAGGTGTCGATCGCGATCCTCAACCACATCGCCGACTCGCGCCTCGTGCTGTTGAACAATTGCGGCCACTGGCCGCCGTTCGAGAAGCCGGCCGAATGGACCGCGCAGGTGCTGGCGTTTTTGCGGGGATATTGAAGAAGCGGTTTAAAGAAACACGCTAAGGTTCTTGTCCAGAAGGACATTGGCGTCGAGCACGATCGTGCGCCGCGCGACCTTCCACGCGCCGCCCACCCGGCGCAGCACATCTTCGCGGCTGCCGGAGAGCAGCTGGTGATCGGTCTCCAGATGCGACCGGTACACCAGAAACGCGGTGCGCGCCGAGACCTCGCCATTGTCGAGGGGCGTCGCTTCGAGATTGCCGATCAGGTGGCGCGTGCGCGACGGGGGGTCCTCGGCCCAGGCCATGCCGGTCTCGAGCCTTGCCACCCGCATCTCCAGATAGCGCCGGTCTTCCTCGAGGATCGCCAGGTCGCCGAGCGGCGTCACCTCGCGGTGCAGCTCGCGGCGCAGCACGTTCTTGCGCCGCGGCATGAAATAAAGGACGTCGTCGGTAAAGAGGTCGAGCCATTCCTTGAAGCGGCGTTCATCGAGCAGCCAGGCCTCGCCGATGTAGAACTGCATCAGCTCAAACCAC
>JASHUW010000262.1 GCA_030039815.1 Alphaproteobacteria bacterium | reverse complement strand
GGTTTGCCGCTCGAGCAGCTCCAGCATGATGCCCTCCCGTTCGTCGGCCCGTTGTTCGGGCTTGCTTTGGCGCGAACGCTACGCCCGCACGGGCGGAACGGCAACATCGCCGCTAAAATTGCCGCAATCGGCAATTAGCGTTTCGCAGGATCGACAAAAGGCGAGTCGGCATGGAAGCTATGAACCGCCGAACAGGCCGCTGTCACCGCCTGTTAATTCGGTCGATAACAGGCGGATATCAGGCGGTGGACCGCCTGATAAAAGGCGACGTTGATCGGCGGCATCTATGACAGCATCGCATGCCCGGCAAGGGATGCGGTCGGGGTGCGGCAGTTTGACTTGGGGGGCGGTGGGGCATACGCTTTTCGGCCGACGACGATCGCGAATCCGGAGGCGAGAATGAGTTCTCATCAAAGCCCGCAAGAAATCCGCAAAGGCTTGAAACACCCGGTCATCGATGGCGATGGCCACTGGGTCGAATACACTCCGGTCTTCGCCGAGCAGATCCGCAAGGTGACGGGCGATCTGGGCGGTAACGGGTTCTTGCAATCACAGCGCCGCATCCCGGATTCGCTGAGCATGACCCTCGACGAGCGCACGCAGAAAGGCGTCGCGATGGAGGGCCAATGGGGCCGCCAATCGGTCAACACGCGCGATCGGGCGACGGCGATGATGCCGCGCATGCTGTACGACCGGCTCGACGAGCTGGGGATCGATTTCGGCATCGTCTATCCGACTGCCGGTCTCGGCATCCACCGCATTGCCGACGATGCGACGCGGCGCGCGGTGTGCCACGGCTTCAATGTCGTGACCCACGACTATTTCAAGGACCTCGGCGACAAGCTGACGCCCGCCGCGGTGATCCCGGTGCACACGCCGGAAGAAGCGATCGAGGAGCTGGAGTTCTGCGTCAAGCAGCTCGGCACCAAGGTGTGCATGTTCGGCAGCGCAGTGCGCCGATCGATCCCGCACGCCAAGGATGCGCCGGCCGACCTCGCGCGCTATGCGATGGGCTTCGACCAGCTCGGCCTCGACAGCCCGTACGATTACGACCTGCTCTGGGAGAAGTGCCGCGAGCTCGGCATCGCGCCGACCTTCCACACCGGCGGCCGCTCCTATGGCGAGCGCAACAGCCCGTCGAATTTCACGTTCAACCATATCGGCCATTTCGCGAATGCCGGCCACAACGTCGCCAAGGCGCTGTTTCTTGGCGGCGTTACTCGGCGCTTTCCCGATTTGCGCTTCGCTTTCCTCGAGGGCGGGGTCGGCTGGGGCTGCCAGCTGTTCTGCGACCTGATCGAGCATTGGGAACGGCGCGGCGCCAAAGGCCTCGCCAACATGGACCCCTCAAAGCTCAACCGCCCGCTACTGCGCGAGCTGATCGGCAAATACGGCTACACCGATATTGCCGCCGAGCTGGACAAGCGCGACGGCTGGCCGCTCGAAGAGGATTTCCTCACCGGCGGCATGCCGCCCGACGACTACATCAACTGCAGCATCACCAAAAAGCAGGATTGGATCGACCTCTTCGCCGCGCCGTACTATTTCGGCTGCGAGGCGGACGACCGGATGAATGCGGTCGCCTTTGGCAAGACCATGCCGCTGGGCGCCCGGATCAATGCGATCTATTCGTCGGATATCGGGCATTTCGATGTCGTCGACATGCGCGATCCGCTGCCCGAGGCTTGGGAGCTCGTCGAGGACGGCCACATCACCGAAAACGATTTCTGCGACTTCACCTTCGCCAATGCGGTGCGGCTCTGGGGCACGCAGAACCCGCGCTTTTTCGAGGGGACGCCGGTCGCCAAGGGAGCCGCCGCGGTGCTGGCGGCGCAGAAGACCGGCCCGGCGCTCGCAGACGCCGCTAAGTGATCTGAAAGTTCATTCCGGCATCCAGTACCGCGTGTCATGGCCGGGCAACACCCGGCCATGACTATTTTGAGTTGACTGCGGTAATCTCGCGGCAAGGCGAGGGGAGGAGACGATGGCGAAAGGGCTGTTGATCGCGGCGATGGAATTCTCCGACATCGCCGAGGACGAGTTCCACGACTGGTACGACAGCGAGCATATCCCCGAGCGGCTCGGCGTGCCTGGCTTCATCAACGCCGACCGCTGGATCGGCAGTGACAATCCGAAGCTCTCGGTTGCGACTTACGACCTCGACGAGGTCGGCGTCCTGCACAGCCCGCCCTATCTGGCCGTCGGCGGCGCCAACGGCACCCCCTGGACAAAGCGCGTCACCGGCCGCGTCAAGCACATCATCCGCCTTGAAGGCGACCAGATCCTGCCTGGGAACGGTCTCGCGCCGCGCAATGCGGAGGCGCTGCTGGTCGTTTCGATGAACCCGGTGCCGGAGGCCGAGGCTGAGTTCAACGCCTGGTATAACGACGAGCATCTACCCGCGCTCGGTTCGGTCCCCCGGGGTGCTGATGGCGCGTCGCTATCGCGGCCAGGGTGCGACCCAACGCTACCTCGCGATGTATCATTTCGCCCGCACTGACGTGCGCGAGGGCGACGCCTGGAAGAAGGCGGCCAATACCCCATGGACCGAGAAGATGCGGCCGCATTTCCGCGACTATCTGCGCCTCGAGTGCCGACCGTATCAGCGGGCGCGGTAGGCGCATGAGCGACCCGGCGGCGCAGAGCGGGGTTCCTATCCCCGCAGGGCTGCTGGCGCGGCGCTGCCGCCCGGAAGAGCTGCCGTTCCAGCTGTCGAGCGAGCTTCCCGACGCGCCGGCGATGATCGGCCAGGAGCGCGCCGCCGAAGCGGTCGCCTTCGCGCTGCGCATGCGCCACAAGGGCTACAACGTCTACGCGCTCGGCCCGGCCGGGACCGGGCGTCACGCGCTTGCCGAGGATTTGCTGAAGAGCCGCGCTGCGACGGAATCGACCGCGTCGGATTGGTGCTACGTCAATAATTTCGCCGATCCGCAGCGCCCGCACTGTCTTGACCTGCCGGCCGGGCAGGGCACGGGGCTTGCCGCGGCGATGAAACACCTCGTCGAGGAGCTGCGGATCGCCCTGCCCGCAGCGTTCGAGAACAACGAGTACCGGGCACGCCGCGAGGTGATCGACCAGCAGGCAAAGTCGCGCAGCGAGGAAGCTTTCGGCGGGCTGCAGGAGCGTGCCGATGCCAAGGGCATCGCCTTGATCCGCACGCCGATGGGGTTGGCGCTGGCGCCGAAGCGCGACGGCAAGGTGATGAACCCGGAGGATTTCGAGGCGCTGCCCGAGGAAGAGCGAAAGCAGATCGAAAACGATCTCCAGGCGGCGCAGACCGAGCTCGAAGGCATCATGCGGCAGATCCCGCAGTGGGAGCGCGACCATCGCGAAGCGGTGCGCGCGCTCAACCGCGACATCACCGGCTTCGCGGTCGCCAGCCTTATCGGCGAGATACGCGGCAATTACGCCGATCTGCCCGGCGTGCTCGACTACCTCGACGCCGTGGAGCGCGACATCAAGGAGCATGTCGACGATTTCCTGCCGCAGGCGCAACCGCAGCCGCAAGAGCCCGGCAGCCCGCCGCCGACCGCCGCGATGCAGGCGGCGATGGAAGACATGCGGTTCCGGCGCTACCAAGTCAACATTATCGTCGACCATAGCGGGCTGCGGGGGGCGCCGGTCATTTACGAGAACAACCCGACCTATCAAAACCTGATCGGTCGCGTCGAGCACCTGGCGCGGTTCGGCGCGTTGATAACCGACTTCAACCTGATCCAGCCCGGTGCGCTGCATCGAGCCAATGGCGGCTATCTGATCCTTGACGCCGAGCAGCTGATCGTCAGCGGCTTCGGCTGGCCGGCGCTCAAGCGTGCGTTGCAGTCGGGTGAGATCCGCATCGAATCGATCGAACAGGCATTGAGCTTGGCGACGACCGTATCGCTCGAGCCCGACCCAATCCCGCTCGATGTAAAGGTGGTGTTGGTCGGCTCGCCGCTGCTCTACTACGTGCTGTCGCAGCACGATGACGATTTTGCCGAGCTGTTCAAGATAGCCGCCGATTTCGACGACCGGGTGGCGCGGACCGGCGATGCGACGATGCTGTACGCGCGGGCCATCGCCACCATCGTGCGGCGAGAGCATCTGCGTGCCTTTGATCGCGACGCGGTGGCGCGAGTTATCGAGCAGGCGGCGCGGCTCGCCGGAGATTCCGACCGCCTCTCGACGAGCCTGCGGGCTATCGTCGAGCTGCTCCAGGAAGCCGATCAGCTGGCGGCGGATGCGGGCAAGGAGGTCGTCGGCGCGATCGAGGTTCAGGCCGCGCTCGACGCCCAGATCCGCCGCGGCGACCGCATCTATCGCCGCATGCAGGAGGAGATCGGTCGCCGCACGATCCGCATCGAGACCGACGGCGAGGTTGCCGGGCAGATCAACGGGCTGTCGGTAATCAGCCTCGGCGCGCTCGCTTTCGGCAACCCGACCCGGATCACCGCGCAGGTGCGCATGGGCCGCGGGGAGGTCGTCGACATTGAGCGCGAAGTGCAGCTTGGCGGGCCGCTGCATTCAAAGGGTGTGTTGATCCTCAGCGGCTTTCTCGGCGGCAGGTTCGGCAGCGAGCGGCCGCTGTCGCTGCATGCCAGCCTAGTATTCGAGCAATCCTACGGCGGCGTCGACGGCGACAGCGCCTCGGCGGCCGAACTGTTCGCGCTGCTTTCGGCGCTGGCCGACGTCCCGATCCAACAATGCTTCGCGGTCACCGGCTCGGTCGATCAGCACGGTGTCATCCAGGCGATCGGCGGTGTCAACGAGAAGATCGAGGGCTTCTTCGACATCTGCAAGGCGGGAGGCCTCACCGGCAAGCAGGGCTGCATCATCCCGGCGAGCAACATCAAGCATCTGATGCTGCGCGCCGACGTGGTCGCCGCCTGCGATGCCGGCAAGTTCCGCGTCATTCCGATCGAGACGGTCGATCAGGGCTTTGCGCTACTGACCGGCACGCCCATCGAGACAACCAACCAAAAGATCGCGGCGCGGCTCGATGACTTTGCCGCGAAGGCGGCGGCGTTGATGCGTAGCCAGACCGGGAACGTCTCATGACCGGAGGGATCGAGCGGATCGTCGTCGCGCTCGATGCGGCGTCCGAGAACCGCACGGCGATCGCCACCGCGGCGCGACTGGCGGCGCGGTGGAAGGCGCATCTCCACGGCGTCTTTGTTGAGGACGACGACTTGATCCGCTTGGCGCATCTGCCCTTCGCCCGCCAAGTGACGCTCGGTTTCGGGGTCGAACCCCTCAGCTTGCAGCAGGCGCAGCGGCAGACGCGCGCCTTTGCCGAACGGGCGCGGCGCGAGTTGGCGGCGGCAGCACGGCGGCATCAGGTCGAATGGTCGTTCGAGATTGAGCACGACGCGGCGGCGGGATCCCTCAGCGCCGTCCAGATCACCGATTTCCTGGTCTGCGGGACGACGACACGTCCCATCGGCGGACATTTTCGGGTCGAATGCCGTTGGTGGTCGGTCGTCGAGCCGGGTTCCTCATCGCTGCTGTTGGCCCATAGCGATTGGCGTGAGGGCGCGGTCGCGGTTCTGCTGCAGGATCGCGAGCCGGTCTCGGAGCGCCTGGTCACGGTCGCCGGGCAATTGGCGGAAGCGCATGGCGGGGCGCTCGTC
>JASHUW010000018.1 GCA_030039815.1 Alphaproteobacteria bacterium | reverse complement strand
TGCTATATCTGCCGCTACGGCGGTGGGGTTCGCCTTAAAAGTCCTGCTGGACCAATGACTCCTACGGAAACGGCCGGCTTTGCCGGGGGAGCGTTCCTATGGAATCACCGGCGGAGACTACCGCTTCTGCCGTGCCGCCTGGACTGACCGAAGCGGCCCCGGTCGTTCGGTCGCTTGGGCCGATTCTCGCGACGGGCGCGGGTCTCGCATTGGCGCTCGCCGGCACATTCGCAGTCCCGGTCGTCAGCTCGACCGAAGCTGTCACGCGGCGGGTGACGGTTGCGTTGCCGGACTGGCTGGCAGCGGTGGCGTTCGCCTCCGTGGTGTTAGCGGCCGCGATCGGCATCGTGCTCGTCTTACCGCGGCCGCGGCCGCGCCGCAAAAAGGGCGAAGACGAGTACGAGATGTATCAGGAGCCGCGGCGATTACCGCCGCTCCTTGGGATTGCTTTGATCGTGCTAGCGCTGTCGCCCGCCGCGGCGCTGACGGGTGTCCTATTCTGGTTTGGGCACGAGACCATCGCGCCTTCCGAGCGCGGCTCAATCATCGCCCCGCATCTCCCATTTTCCGGCCCGGCCGCGACTTCCACCGCGCCTCGTCCGACCGTGCGCGAGCCGGCCTCTCCGGTCACGACCGGTCTCGTGGGCGCATTTGCAGCGCTCGCGGCGTTCGGCGTGCTCGCTTTTGTCGGCTGGTTAGGCTTCGGGGACCGGTGGACGCGGCGCGAGGGACCCGATGAGCGATACCGGATCCGGGTCGCGCAAGCCGTTGACGAGAGCCTCGAGGATTTGAGGTCCGAACCGGATGCGCGCGTCGCCATACAAAAGATTTACCGAAACTTCGAACACGTCTTAGCGGCGGCGGACGTGCGGAAGCGGGAATGGCAGACGCCGTCCGAATTCATGGGCGCGGCGATAGCGCGGCTCCCGCTCCCTTACGAACCGGTCGAGGAACTCACGCGTCTTTTCGAAATCGCCCGCTTCAGCGCCCATCCGCTTGGGATCGATGGGCGCGAGCGCGCATGGCAATCGTTAACCGCAATTCGCGCCTCGATCGCAGCCGAGCAGGGGAGGCCAGAGGCCGATGTATCGTAACCGGCGATGGCCGGCGATCGCCTTTGGCTACGGGGTGTTTTTTTTCGTGCTGGGGCCATTAACCGCCTTCGTCCTCGAGAACACCGCGCCGGTCAACCGGCCGCTGGTGGTGCGGCTGGCAGTAGTCTTCGTCATTGCGGTTATCTTGATACACCTGCGACGCTACAGCCGCGGCGAACCCTTGTGGGAGCTTCCGTCCGATTTCGAGCGGGCGCTATCGGCTGAGCGGCCTCCGGTGAAGCTGCATCCGGAATTTGCGAAGTTGCGAGACGAGGTCGCCGGCGCGACCGCGCAGCGGTCCAGTTTCGAGCGCGGTCTTTGGCCTCGCCTCCGACGCCTGGCGGAGGCGCGGAACCGCGACGCAGCCGCGATCGAAACGGCCTCCTTCCCGAACCGCCGGGGCCCGTCCGCCCGGCAGCTTGCGGATTTGATCGGGTGGATCGAAGGATGCGAATGAAAATCGCCGATGTCGAAAAAAAATGTCGCGAGGTGCTCGATACGCTGTCGCAAGTGATCGTCGGCAAAGACGACGTGCTACGGCAGCTCCTGGCCGGACTGCTCGCGAATGGCCACATCCTGATCGAGGATTTCCCGGGGCTTGCGAAGACGCTGATCGCTCGGCTGACGAGCGAGGCGCTCGACTTGGAGTTCCGTCGAATCCAGTTCACACCCGATCTTCTGCCCGGCGATATCACCGGAAGTTTTCTTTACGACCAGGGTAAGGGTGCGTTCGAGTTCCGGCCCGGCCCGATCTTCACGCAATTGCTGCTCGCGGACGAGATCAACCGCGCGACGCCCAAGACGCAGTCAGCGCTGCTGGAAGCCATGCAGGAACGCCAGGTAACGGTCGAGGGCGTAACGCACGCCCTGAGCGAGCCGTTCCTCGTAATCGCGACGCAAAACCCGGTCGATCTCGAAGGCACCTACCCGCTTCCGGAGGCGCAGCTCGACCGTTTCATCATGCGCATCGCGGTCGGGTATCCAGGCCGCGAGGAGGAGCGAGAAATCCTGACCCGCTGGCAGCTGAGACGCGGCGAAGAATTCCATGTTTCGCGCGTGGTCCGACGGGAAGAGTTGCTCGCGATGCAGACGGCGCTCGAATCCGTCCAGGTCGACCGCTCGATCGAGGAGTACATCGTAGATTTGGTGCGCGAAACCCGTGACGACGCGCGCATCGCCCTCGGCGGCTCGCCGCGCGGGACGCTTGCGCTCTTCCGGCTGGCTCGGGCGGAAGCCGCGCTGAACCGCCGCGATTTCGTGATCCCGGACGATGTCAAGGCGATGGCCGTGCCGGCTCTGGCGCACCGCCTCGTGCTGCGCCCGGAACTTTGGGTATCCAGGGTGGCCGCCGCCGATGTTGTGCGGGAGATTCTCAAGAAAGTCCCGACGCCGCGGACGGTGGCCGCGTGACCGGCCGGCCGGCGCCACAGGCCTTCGCGGTCGCGACGTTGCTGGCATGGTGCGTCTTTCTCGGTGTTCTCGGCGATCGCCTCGAACTGCTGGTCGCGGCGATACCGTTAGCGATCGGGCTTTTGTCGGCGGGCTTAGCGCGCCC
>JASHUW010000261.1 GCA_030039815.1 Alphaproteobacteria bacterium | reverse complement strand
CGGTGGCGAAGCCGGAGGTGCGCGAGAAGTTCGAAAAACTGTGGGACACCGAGCTCGACGACAAGCCCGGCCTCACCGTGGTCGAGATCATGGACGCGGTGCATCGCGACGAGATCAAGGGCATGTACATCATGGGTGAGAACCCGGCGATGTCCGACCCCGATGTCGAGCATGCGCGCCACGCCCTGGCGCATCTCGAACACCTCGTGGTGCAGGACATCTTCCTCACCGAGACCGCGAAATACGCCGATGTCGTGCTGCCCGCCTCGGCCTGGCCGGAGAAGGACGGCACCGTCTCCAACACCAACCGCCAAGTGCAGATGGGCCGCGCCGCGCTGCCGCTCCCCGGCAACGCCCGGCTCGACCTGATGACGATCCAGGAGATCGGCCGGCGCATGGGGCTCAACTGGAACTATGCCGGCCCGGCCGATGTGTTCGCCGAGATGAAGCTGGCGATGCCCTCGCTCGACAACATCACCTGGGAGCGGCTGCTGCGCGAGGACTCGGTCACCTACCCGTGCGACGCGCCCGACAAGCCGGGCAACGAAATCGTCTTCGGCAACGGCTTCCCGACCGCGTCGGGCCGCGCCAAGCTGGTGCCGGCGGCGATCATCCCGCCCGCCGAGGAGCCCGACGCCGAATTCCCGCTGGTGCTGACCACCGGACGCCAGCTCGAGCACTGGCACACCGGCGCGATGACCCGCCGCGCCACCGTGCTCGACGAGATCGAGCCCGAGGCGGTGGCGAGCCTCGCGCCCAGCGAGCTGCGCAAGCTCGGCGTGGCTGCGGGCGATCCGGTGCGGGTCACGACGCGGCGCGGGCACATCGAATTGAAGGCGCGCGCCGACAGCAACGTCGCGCCCGGCATGGTGTTTATCCCGTTCTGCTATGCCGAGGCGGCGGCCAATATCCTCACCAACCCACAGCTCGACCCATACGGCAAGATCCCCGAATTCAAGTTCTGCGCCGCCAAGGTCGAGCCGGTTCTGGCCCGGCAGGCGGCGGAGTAAAGTCTCTTCCCTTTGGCCGGGCTCGACCCGGCCACCATGTCTTCATGGCGACCGCAAAGATGCTGAAAATTTCAAGACATGGATGCCCGAATCAAGTCCGGGCATGGGGAAGTTTGGTGACTGCCATCGCTATTTTGCTGAGCGGATGCGCCCAGCCGGCGCCGCCTGCTCCGGCGCAAGCCGCGTCCTCACCGCCCGCACCCTATCAATGCCTGCTGCCCTCTGAGCAGCGCATGCTCGTCGCCGAGCTGTTTTTCGGGCGCACGATCAAGGGCGGAGGGTTCGTCACCGAGGCGCTGTGGGAGAAATTCTTGCGCGAGGTGATTACCACCAACTTTCCCGACGGCTATACGGTATTCGACGGGGTTGGCGGCTGGCGCACCGCCGAGCCCGGTGGCACCGCCCGAGACCCGACCAAAATCCTGCTGGTCGCCGCGAAACGCAGTCCGGAGCTGCCGGGACGCCTCAGCGCGGTGATGGATGCCTATAAAGTGCGCTTCCGCCAGCAATCGGTCGGCATCATCACCCGCGATTCCTGCGCGGCGTTCTAGAGTAGACTGCGGCCGTCATGCCGCTGGCTCCTGGCCTTTCCCTCGTCACCGGCGCAACCGGGTTCGTCGGCGCGGCGGTGACGCGTGCGTTGTTGGCGGGCGGCCATGAGGTGCGCGTGCTCGCGCGCGCCAACAGCGATCGCCGAAACTTGGCAAAGCTCGATGTAGAGATCGCCGAAGGCTCGCTCGAAGACCCCGCCTCGCTGGCCGCGGCGGTCGCCGGGTGTCGCTATCTGTTTCATGTCGCGGCCGATTATCGGCTGTGGGTGCCCGATCCGGCGGCGATGTTTCGCGCCAATGTCGACGGTACGCGCGATTTGATGCTGGCGGCGCTCGATGCCGGGGTCGAGCGCATCGTCTACACCAGCAGCGTCGCGACCCTGGGCATCGTCAAAGGCGGCAGCGCCGACGAAGCGACGCCGAGCGGCGTCGGCGACATGATCGGTCCCTACAAGCAATCGAAATTCGCCGCCGAGACGGTGGTGCGCCAACTCATTGCCGAGCGCGGTCTGCCCGCGGTCATCGTCAACCCCTCGACCCCGGTCGGCCCCGGCGACGTCAAGCCGACCCCGACCGGCCGCATCATCGTCGAGGCCGCGAAAGGCAAGGTGCCGGGCTATGTCGATACCGGGCTCAACATCGTCCATGTCGACGATGTGGCGACCGGTGAGCTGCTGGCCGCCGAGCGCGGCCAGATCGGCGAGCGCTACATCCTTGGCGGGGAAAACCTGTCGCTCGCCGAGATCCTCGCCGAGGTCGCCCGCGCCGCGGGGCGGCGGCCGCCATCGCTCAAGATCCCCTACGCGGTGGTGCTGCCGATCGCCGCCGGCGCCGAGCTGATGGCGCGACTCACCGGGCACGAACCGTTCACCACCTTGGACGGCGTGCGCATGTCGCGTAAGAAGATGTATTTCAGTTCGGCGAAGGCGATGCGCGAGCTGGGCTATACGCCGCGGCCGGCGACCGAGGCGATCGCCGACGCAGTCGCATGGTTCGAGGCGAACGGATATCTGACGTGACGGTGCTGATCGCTGAGAAGCCACGGCCGGAAGCCCTCGAAACGCCGTCGGGCAAAGGGCGCGGCGACGAGAACTTCCCGGTCGGTTCGTTCCTGATCCGCAAGGATCTGCGGCCGCACGTTCACGCCTTCTACCGCTTTGCGCGGAATGCCGACGACATCGCCGACAATCCGGCGCTGTCGGCCGACGACAAGGTGCGCCGGCTCGACCGTATGGGCGAGATCCTCGATGGCGCGAGGGTCGATTCCGCGGGCGACGACTCGCCGGCGGCAAGCGCGATGCGGGCGAGTCTCGCCGCGACCGGCACGACGGCGCAGCATTGCCACGACGTGCTGCGCGCGTTCCGGCTCGACGCGACCAAGCTGCGCTACAAGGGCTGGGACGATCTGATGGAGTATTGCCGCTATTCGGCCTCGCCGGTCGGGCGGCAATTGCTCGACCTGCATGGCGAGAGCCGCGACACCTGGCCGGCCTCGGACGCGCTGTGCTCGGCGCTGCAGGTGCTCAATCATCTGCAGGATTGCGGCGACGACTATCGCCACCTCGACCGGGTCTATCTGCCTACGGAGCTGATGGGCGAGGCCGGGGTGACGGTCGAGGAGCTGGCCGCCGGGCCCGCCAGTCCCGGGATGCGGAGGGTGATCGACAGCCTGCTCGACTCGACCGACCGGTTGATTGAGCGGGCCGGCCGGCTGCCGGGTGGCGTCAAGGCGCGCGGGCTGCGTTGGGAATCGGCGACGATCGTCGATCTGGCGCGACGCCTGTCGCGCCGGCTGCGGCGCGGCGACCCGCTGGCGACGCGGGTCGCACTCAGCAAGGTCGATTTCGCCGCCGCCCTCGTCACCGGCATCGTCCGCGGCCGCAGGCGGTGAGCGGCGCCGCCGTGGATAGCGTCGGCGCGATCGCCGACGAAGCCTCGCTGCGCGAGACCATTCGCCGCCGGGTCGAGGCGGCCGGCACGTCCTTCTATTGGGCGATGCGGATGCTGCCCAAGGAGCGCCGCGACGGCATGTACGCGGTCTACGCCTTCTGCCGCGAAGTCGACGATATCGCCGATGACTGGCCCGAGGCCGAACGGCCCGCGGGCCTCGCGATGTGGCACGACGAGATCGAAGCGGTCTATGCCGGCCGGCCGCGTCAGCTGATCGCCCGCGCGCTGGAAGCGCCGGTTGCCCGCTTTCACCTGCGCAAACAGGATTTCCACGACATCATCGACGGCATGGAAATGGATGCCGGCGAGCCGATCCGCGCGCCCGATTTCGCGACGCTCGACCTTTACTGCGCGCGGGTCGCGGCCGCGGTCGGGCACCTCTCGGTGCATGTCTTCGGCGATCCCGGTGAGGCGGCGCATGAGGTCGCCGACGCGCTCGGCCGGGCGCTGCAGCTCACCAACATCCTGCGCGACCTCGCCGAGGATGCCGAGCGCGGCCGCCTCTATCTGCCGCGTGAGCTGCTCGCCCGGCATGGCATCCGCAGCGACGAGCCGGAAGTGGTGCTGCGCCATCCGGCGCTGCCGGCGGCATGCCGCGACCTGGCGGATTTGGCCTATCAGCATTTCGCTGCGGCCGAGGCGGCGATGGCGCGATCGTCGCGCCGGGCGATGCGGCCGGCCGCGGTGATGGGCGCGTTCTACCGGGCGATGCTCGACGCGCTGGTGGAGAGCGGCTGGCGCGACCCCGGCGCCCGGGTGAGCCTCTCCAAGGGCCGCAAATTATGGCTGGTGCTGCGTCACGGGCTGATATGAGCGCGCCAGGGACGGTGCATGTGATCGGCGCCGGGCTCGCCGGGCTCGCCGCCGCGGTGGCGCTCGCCGAGGCTGGGCACCGCGTTGTGCTCTACGAAAGCACCGACCATGCCGGTGGACGCTGCCGCTCCTATGTCGACGGCGAGCTCGGTTGCCGGATCGATAACGGCAACCATCTTTTGCTTTCCGGCAATCGCTCGGCGATGGCCTATCTGCGGCTGATCGGCGCGTTGGACACGTTCGAGGGGTCCGGCGAGGCGGCCTTTCCGTTCCTCGATCTCGCGACTGGCGAACGCTGGGCGCTGCGGCCCAATCGCGGGCCGGTACCGTGGTGGGTGCTGTGCGCGGGACGGCGGGTTCCGGGGACGCGGGCGCGCGACTACCTGGCGGCACGGCGGTTGCGCGACGCCCGGCCCGAGGCGACGGTTGCCGATTGCCTCGACGCGCGAGGCGTCCTTTACCGCCGGCTATGGCAGCCGGTCGCGGTAGCGGCGCTCAACACCGCCGCCGAAGCCGGGTCGGCCCGGCTCTTCTGGCCGGTGCTGAGCGAGACGCTGGGCCGCGGCGCAGCGGCATGCCTGGCGCTGGCGCCGCGCGACGGTCTGTCGGAAAGCCTCGTCGATCCGGCGCTGGCGCGGCTGCGCGCCCACGGCGCCGCCATCCGTTTCGCGGCGCGGCTGCGCGGCATCGGCTTTGCCGGCCACCGCGTCGCCGAGCTCGATTTCGACGCCGGTCGGGTCGATATCGCGGAGGATGACGGG
>JASHUW010000260.1 GCA_030039815.1 Alphaproteobacteria bacterium | reverse complement strand
GAACCGGGTTCTCCTCGCCGACGTAATCCTCAAGGCTGTGCGGCAGTAGCGCCTGTTGCCGCCGATCTTCGCCATCGATGAACCGATGCATCGCCGACCCCCGAGATCCCAAGCCTCAGGATTCTAAAACAGCATCGCTCAATGCGGAATCACCAGCTACCTCCCCGTTTCCACACAGGCTCGCCCCTGATCGGTCATTCGAGACCACGCTGTTGACCCCCTGTCATTCCCGGTTTGCCCGGCCTAGGCGCCCATTCTCCAAAACCGTTGATCGAGATCAACGCGGATCGGGGGCGACTCGGGCCGGATAGGCCATGCCTCAGGCCCATACCTTACGCCACGAATTCTACCGGCTTCTTGAGAGCCACACGGCGGGGGGGTGGTGCCGGCACGCGATCAACACCTTCCTGGTCTTATTGATCATCGCGAACGTCGGGGCCGTACTACTCGACGATGCAGTCGCCACGGGCCCGCAATGGCAGCCGCGGCTACAGGTATTCGCTGAGGTCTCAATCGCTCTGTTTACGGCCGAGTATCTTTGCCGGCTATGGGTCGTAGTCGAGAGCGAGCAGCTCCGTGGGATGTCACCGTTTCGAGCGCGTCTCCATTACGTCGTCTCGCCCGCCGGCCTGATCGATCTCCTTGCCATTATGCCTTTTTACTTCGGAGCATCGCTCGACCTGCGCTATCTCAGGTTGCTGCGATTGTTTTGGCTGTTCAAGCTGACCCGCTTTTCGCCCGCGATGCAATCGCTGGCGGCTGCCGTGTACGAGGAACGCCGGTCGTTCTTAGGCGCGCTGCTGATCGTCATAGTCCTGCTGATAACCTCCGCGACCATCATGCACGTACTGGAGCGTGACGCGCAGCCAGAGGCGTTTGGCACTGTTCTTCAATCGATGTGGTGGGCGGTAATCACGCTCACGACGGTGGGGTATGGCGATGTCGTGCCCCACACGGCTCTTGGCAAAATGTTCGGCGGCGTATGCGCTCTGCTTGGCCTGTTCATGTTTGCGCTGCCTACCGGCATCATGGCGCGCGCCTTCCTCGAGCAGATCAAGCGGCGGGACTTCGTGGTCAATGCTCAGCTGGTCTCGCACGTACCGTTGTTCGCCGGCATCGGCGTCATGCGTATGGTCGAGATCGCGACGATGCTAAAGCCGCGGCACGTGCCACCTCTCTATACCGTCGTTCGTCAAGGTGACCCTGCTAACTGCATGTATTTCATCTTATCCGGCGAGCTCGAGGTCCAGGTGTTGCCGCAGCCCGTACGTCTGCAGGCCGGGGACTTCTTCGGCGAGATGGGCTTACTCGACCGCGAACCCCGGAATGCGACGGTCACGGCAGTCACCGATACTCAGCTCCTCATGCTTGAGGAGGAGGATTTCAATAAGCTGATGCGCGCCTATCCAGAAATGCGGACCGCAATAGAGAGGGTGGCCGCGGTTCGCCGGTCCATGCCCGATACGCCATGCGCGCCGGCGCCGCACGTCGTCGCACAACCAGCCCGCCACAAACCATAGCCGGAACAAGCAGGCCACCCTGCGAGGAGCCAGGTCGAGATTGCCGATCGGCAGCATCACTCATTTTAAGCCCGCATTCCCCGGACGAAGGTACAAATTTGAGCGCCCTTACGGCAGCTCTGGGATAAAATTCAGGAGGCTACGGGGGATCGAATGGGGCAGCGATGGCGGACTCGACGGGTGAAGCTGTGAGGCTCGATTTCGACCGCCGGCTGATGCCCCATGCGGGGCGATATCTCGTCCTTTCGATTCTCCAATATGGCGAAGAGCGACTTGCGCAGGGCGCGCAGGCCGGGTCTGACGGCGATGCCTTGCTCAATCAGAAAAGCACGGGTCTGGTTGATCGTCGCCGTCCGACGGGAGACTAGGCGCGACCGCACGCGATGGCACGCCTGCAGATCGGGCTGGTCTTGGCTCTTCTCCGGGACCACACGTAGGTTCGGCCGCAGCGCGGCCTCAGCAATGGCCTCGGCGTCGTTGTAGTCGTTCCTTTGTCCCTTCACGAAAGGCTTGGTGTAGATCGCGGGGAGGATCCGCGGCTGGTGACCCAACTTGCGCAGCACCCTGCTGACGAAGTGCGCGCTGACCCTCCGCAAATTTGGGACCTGCTTGTCTCGCTAGTTAGCGATCGGGAACTTGATACCGCCGAGGATGATGTCGACGGTTTTATCGTTAGATGACAATGGTAGAAAGCAGGCCTCGAAGTCGCGATGGGCCTTTGCGGGGTGCCAGTGCGCCTTTCCTGCGCGAAACTTTGGTGCCCGCCCGTTCGCCACCGCATCGAGGATCTGGACGATCAGCTTTGCAGCAGGTGGCTCCATGATTGAGCCGGCGACCTGTCCGGTGAGATTCCTCCCGACGAAGTTGACCACTTCTTCCCCGACAAGGCGAACGGTGTAACCGGTCCCAACCACCACGTTGTACATAATGATGTAGGGGAGAATCTTGGGGATCGCTGCGGGATCGATGTCCTGGCGAGATGGCATCGTGCGGCGGCCGCGGACAGTGTCCCAATATTCATAAAGCGCGCGGATGTCGTCATCACAGGGCGCATTGATGAAGCATGCGTCCGCAAGCGAGTTAGCTGCCCTGATCATCGCTTGCCCCTGTTCTTCTCGCGCCCGGCATCCCGTCTACTGCCTTGGTGCCGACGATGTCCAGGAAGGAGATGATCCTATCCGCGCGGGCCTGAGGTTCCCACCGCACATCTGGTCAATGCCGGTTTCGGCGCTCACCCGGCAGGGGTAGCCACGGCGAAGGCGCTGCCCGGATGTTTCAGCTTTCAATCCTCAAACGTCACTGTTCCTCTGGCGGCAACGGCGATTTGAAGAAGGTCATCAATTGGAAGGTTCGCGGGCATTCTCTATGACAACTCGCGCTTCTCTGCCTGCGGCTGCGGCGCGGCAAATTCGAATTAAGTCTTCTTGTGCAAACCGGCTGGCGTCGAGCCGGAAGCCACCGCCTGCATGGGCAAGCAGTATGAAGTCATCTATCGACAACGGCAGCATGGCGCTAGCTTCCCTGTACTCTGGTCACGCGCGGGGCATCGGTTGACCCACTCTCCATAATTTACCGAAGTCCGCTCTGCCTAAGGAAAGCCGACCTTAAGTTCCAACGTCTCGAATCGGGCGCATCTGCCCCGAGGCAGCCATTTCGGGTTTAGACTGAAATCCCATGGTCGCGCGACTGAGCGTCGCGCTCGCGGCGCTAGACCACGCGCGGATATGGCTGCATCTTTTGCAAGAAAGCCCTGACCGAACCAAGCGGAAAGAGTACGGGGCGCAGCGGAGGGAGCCCGACGATGACGATAAGGGCCGAACGGAGTCCGACACCGGCGGAGCTTTTGACCGCACGGCTCGATCGCTTGCCGATGACGCGGACGATGTGGGTTATGGCGGTGCTCGTCTCGCTAGGCGGGTTTTTCGACGCGCTGGCGCTAGAGCTGACGGCGACGGTGGCGCCGGGCCTTTTTCACGACAAGATCATCACGCCGACGACGCCAGGGCTGTTCGGGACAAGTGGGCTGGCCGGTTTTATCGCCGCGCTTTTTGCCGGCATGTTTGTTGGAGCAATCCTGTTCTCGTATGTTGCCGATCGCTTCGGCCGGCGGAGCATCTTTGCGTTTGCGCTGCTCTGGTACGGGGTCGCCAGCTTCATCATGGCGTTTCAGACCGATGCCTTTGGGCTGAACCTCTGGCGCTTCATCGCGACAATCGGCCTCGGCGTCGAACTCGTGACAGTCGATGCGTATCTGTCGGAGCTCATTCCCAAGATGGTGCGCGGCAAGGCCTTCGCCCTGCTGCTCGCGGTGAGCGCCGCCTCCGGTCCTTTCGCCTATTTTCTCGCCTGGCAGCTGGTGCCCATCGAGCCGATGGGTATCGCCGGTTGGCGCTGGGTCGTTGGGGTGAGCTCGCTCGCTGCGATCGTCGTCTGGATCGTACGGCTCGGTCTTCCGGAGAGTCCGCGCTGGCTGGCGCAGCAGGGCCGCGTCGACGAGGCCGAGCAGGTAATGTCGCACATCGAGATGCGGGTCGCGGCCGATTACGGTCAGCCGCTGCCATCGCCCGAGCAGCCGCACCCGCACGACACGCGCAGGGGCTCATTGGCCGAGATCTTCAACGAGGAGTACCGCACCCGCACGATCATGCTCATGCTGTTCAACTTTTTTCAAACCGTCGGGTTCTACGGTTTTTTTGCGTGGGTGCCGACCCTGTTAATCGCCAAGGGCATCCACGTGACACAGAGCCTCGAATACGGGTTCATCATCAAGGTTGCCGGTTTTGCATGGCCATTCATCAATATGACGTTCGCCGACCGTATGGAGCGCAAATGGCAGGTCTGTGGCTCGTGCCTGGCGATCGGTGTGTTCGGCATCTGGTTCGGCGCTCAGTCAACACCGTTCACGCTGATCGTGCTCGGCACCTTCCTGTCGATGTCGACCGGCTGGCTCGCCTATTCGCTGCACAATTACCAGGC
>JASHUW010000259.1 GCA_030039815.1 Alphaproteobacteria bacterium | reverse complement strand
GTTGGAGGTGCTTGCGCGCTGAGTGAGGCGAAACAACCATCTTCAAGGCCCCGCCGGGAACGGACGGGGCCTTTTTCGTTTGCGGCGCTCGTCCCCGGCTCACACGAGGAGACGAGCATGCCGACCCACGACGCCGACTACCACCTGCGCCGGTCGCCGCCCACCATCGCCGTTGTCGGCGCGACCGGCGCGGTCGGCACCGAGTTCCTGCGCATCCTCGCCGAGCGCGAGTTTCCGGTCGGCGAACTACGGCTCTTCGCGTCACCGCGCTCGGCCGGCAAGACGCTCACCTTCGACGGCCACGATATCGGCGTCGAGGCGCTGAGCGAGAATGGCTTTGCCGGGGCCGACCTCGCCCTGTTCTCCGCCGGCAGCGGCACCGCGCGCGAATGGGCGCCCGTCGCCGTGCGGCGGGGGGCGATCGTGGTCGACAATTCCTCGGCGTTCCGGATGAACCCGGCAGTGCCGCTGGTCGTGCCCGAGATCAACGCGGCCGAGATCGCCCGCCACGACGGCATCCTCGCCGTGCCGAATTGCGCGGCGATCATCGCGATCACCCCGCTCTGGCCGATCCACCGCCGGAACCGCATCCGGCGGATGACCCTCGCGACCTACCAGGCAGCCTCGGGCGGCGGCGCGGCGGCGCTCGCCGAACTCGTCGCCGCGACCCGCGCGCATCTCGCCGGCGACCTCTACGCGCCGCGCGTGCTGCCGCACCCCTACGCCTTCAACCTGTTCAGCCACAACACGCCGATCGACCCGGCGACCGGGTACAACGAGGAGGAGACCAAGGTCATCGCCGAGACCCGCAAGATCCTCGCCGATCCCGGTATCCGGATCGGCGTCACCTGCGTGCGCGTGCCGGTGCAGCGCGCGCATTCGGCGGCGATCACGATCGAATGCGCGCGGCCGATCGACCCCGGCGAGGCGCGCGCTTTGATCGCCGCCGCGCCGGGCTGCCGCATCGTCGACGACCCGGCGGCAAACCATTTCCCGATGCCGAACGAGGCGACCGGGATCGACGACATCCTGGTCGGCCGCATCCGCCGCGACCTCAGCGACCCCTCCGGGCACTCGCTGAGCCTGTTTGTCGCCGGCGACCAGCTGCGCAAGGGCGCCGCGCTCAACGCGGTGCAGATCGCCGAGCACCTGCTGCCGTAGGCGTGTTCGCCGCGAACCGCGAGAGGCGGGCCGTCAGAAAGCCGGATAGACGGCAGCGGGAAGCAGATGCTCCTCGACGCCGCGGACCCCGGCGATGGCTTCGGCCGCGACCCGCAGCGCCTCCCGCTTTTCCGGAGGCTCGTTATCGGAGAGCCAGAAATGCACGACGCCGTCGCGCACGATGACATCTTCCGGCCAGACCTTTGCCCAATCCTCGTGGCCGAGCTCGCCGAGCAGTCGCGCGCGGATCGAGCGATCGTCGCTTTCGCCGTCGCGCGGCACCGCGCCCCTCGTCGCCCCGACGGCACGGACGATGTTGGCCCGGCTGATGATGCCGACGAGTTGCCCGCCGCGCATCACCGGCACCCGCTTGACCCGCTTCGCCTCCAGGAGCGCGGCGACGTCACCAAGGTCGGTCTCCTCGGTGACCGTCACCACGTCGCGGGTCATGATGTCCTTGACCGCGCGGCCGTGCGACTTGACGTATTCGCGAGCATGTTCGGATGCGAAATGGTCGAGCCACCATGACCGGCGACGCTCGCGATGGCGATGCGCCGTACCGATCTCGGCACGATGCAGCAGGTCGCCTTCGCTGATGATGCCGACGACGGCGCCCTTCGCATCGACCACGGGCGCGCCGCTGATGCCTCGTTCCGCAAGCAGGGCCGCCAAGCCCTGGACCGTCATATCGGGATCGACCGTGATCACATCGGTCGTCATCACGTCCATCGCACGCATTGTCGTCCTCCCTGTGATCGACTTCCCCGGCAATTCGGGATTGAAATTCTGACGACAGGACGGAAATGCGGCCTTGATTTAGATCAGCAACATTTGAGCTGAGTTCTCGATCATCGAATGACGCGGCTGCTCGGCTATCGCCACAGCCGGTCGCTGGCGATCCTGGCGCCTTCGGCGAGCGCGGCGAGCTTGGCCCAGGCGATCGACGGCACGACCATGTTCTGCTGGGCGGCGAAGGTCGCGAAGCCGCAATCGGTGCCCGCGACGACACGCTCGCGGCCGACGAGCCGGGCGTAATTCTCGATGCGCTGGGCGACGAGCTTGGGATGCTCGACGAAATTGGTCGTGGAGTCGATGCAGCCCGGCATCAGGATCAGATCGTCGGGGATCTTCTTCTCGCGCAGCTCTTCCCATTCATGCGCGTGACGCGGGTTCGCCGCCTCGAAGAGGATCGCTTGCGGCCGCGCCTTGATCGCCACATCGAACACCTTGGCGAGCGGGATGTCGTGGGTGTGCGGCCCCTCGTAATTGCCCCAGCAAATGTGCAGCCGCATCGCCTCGCGCGGGATGTTCCGCGTCGCGTGGTTGACCGCCGCGATGTTGCGCTCGGCGATCTTGAGGAACTCGTCGTCGGACAAATGCTGGTACTGGTTGTGCCGCGCCGAGCCGAGGTCGGGCGCGTCGATCTGCAGGATGAACCCGGCCTGGTGAATCGCCTCGTATTCCTCCTTCAGCGCCTCGGCGAGCGCTTCCACATAGGCGTCTTCGTTGTTGTAGAAGCGGTCGGGGACGAACTTGGTCAGCACGCCGGGCGAGGCGGCGTTCATGAACGCCTCGACCGGATGCTCGGCCGCGACCGCGCTTTTGAGGTTGGCGATGTCGGCCTCGACCGGCGCGCGGTTCTCATAGCGCACCGGGCCGGTGCAATACGGCACCGCGGCGGCGGCGAACCATGATGTGCCGCCGCGCTGGGCGCGCAGCCGCTCCATGAAATCGGGGTGGTCGAGGATGTCGCGATGCGCCGCGGTCTGCGGCGGCGCCGAGTGGTCGGTGCCGGCGGCGGCGCCGATCCCCGACAGCCGGTGACGCACGTAGAAGGTATAGCTGATCTTGCTTTGCTCGCCATCGCAGACGCTGTCGATCCCGGCCGCGATCTGCTTGTGCACGACATCGCGCACCGCTGCGGCGAGCTTCGCTTTGAACGCGGCCTCGTCGACCGTCTCGCCGACCTCGTGCGCCATGACCTGCGCCAGCACCTCGGGCTGGCGCGGCAGGCTGCCGACATGCGTCGTCAGGATACGGTCGTTGCTGGTCTTTATCGCGGCGGTCCTTCCGAATCAGCGTCACGCATGACTGCCCGCATAGCTGGTAAGGTCGATGAACTCCAGCACCGTGCCGTCCGGGTCGT
>JASHUW010000258.1 GCA_030039815.1 Alphaproteobacteria bacterium | reverse complement strand
GCGGGAGTTGTGCTGCTGCTAACCGGCTCGGGAAGCTACGGCCTCCGCATCGATTATTTCGGTCGTCTCACCGGGCTTGCGCCGTGAAGCCATGGCGCTTCGGCCACGGGGCTGCTGCGCGGGGCCGAGCCATCGCTCATTAGTGCTACCGGAGAATGATCATGGACAGCCAGGACGAGATCGAGATCAAGAAAGTCGGCGACACGATGAACGAGCGGGTGGCCAAGGGCGATCTTCCCGGCATCATGGATCTCCTGACGGAAGACGTGGTCTACCTGCCGCCCAACGACACGCCGAAAGTGGGCAAGCAGGCCTATCATGTCTGGGTCCAGCCGTTTCAAACCCAGTTTGCCATCATGGGGAAGATTATGTCGCGCGAGATCCGGGTGGCGCAGGACCAGGCGTATGAGTGGGGCATGTTGGAGGAAACCTTCACGCCACGGGACCCGTCCTCGGGGCTCAAGCCGGTGCACTTCGAAGGCAAGTTCCTGCGCATCTTTCTGCGGCAGCCGGACGGCTCATGGAAGATCGCGCGCGCCATGTGGAGCACCAATAATTCGGCCGGTTCCTGACCAGACAGTTGCTCCGACAGACCGTCCGGCGAGCCGGTGAACGACAACGAATCGTAAGCCTAACGCTCTTGACGATCAGAGCTGTGCCGATATGAAAGATCCCGTCATACGCCCCGCGATTTCATCGCGAGACACTCCCCACACCACGGTAAGCAAGGGGGCATTGGAGCAGGCCGGAATCAGAAGAGGCCGGCTGCGATACCGGCCTCTTTTCAGAATGGCAACGATTCAGACTCTGGTCCCAGACCTGGTCATCATGGCCCCCTGGCCGCCCTCAGTCCGCTGAGCCGGCCGGCTGGACGGCGGCGAGAACCGCGGCGGCTTCCTTGGCGACGACGGTGCCCTCGAAGAAGCGCGGGTTCTGTTTGCCCCACAGCATCACCGGGTTTTTGAAGACGAAGGCGCGGAAATCGTCCTCGCTGATGTGGCCGTCCTCGACCAGTTCGTAGGCCTCGGGCAGCGGATCGCGGAAATCGATCACGTCGAAATGGCCGATATCCGAGGAATAGATCGCGTTGAGCTTGGAGCCAAACGGATTGCCCTTGCCGAACGCGGTGGCGTTCATCCGGTCGTCCGCCTCGCAGCCGAAGTAGTAGGGCTTGGCGAAAAGATCGACCCAGTCTTCCTTGCGGGTGATCTGGCAGGCGGCGAAATCGTCGAGCTCGGCGCGGTTGCCGGTGAGCGACTTGGCGTTGGGGTCGGGCCAGCCGTCGCGCGACTTCAGGATGCCGAGGATGTCGCCATAGCCATGCTTTTCGACGAGGTCGAGGAGCAGCTTGCGGTCGAGCTTGTCGGGGTCCATGCGCTTCAGCGCCGGGGCGCCGCGCCGTTCCCAATGCTCGATCAAATCGCCGAAGAGCTGGCAGCCCCAGCCGACGCCGCCTTCGAGGAAGGCGAAGTTGAGCTTGGGGAAGCGCCGCGTGACGCCACCGAGGAAGACGCCCTTGGCGACCGCATGCCCGGCGGCGGCGAAATGGCCGATATGGTTGTAGACGAAATTCGACGGCGAGTTGCGCAGCCCCTGGCCGCTGGCGCTCGAATGGAAGGTCGGCGCGATGCCCAATTCGGTGCATTTCGCCCACACCGCGTCGTAGTCGTACGGGCTGTCGATGCCGAGCACGTCGTACCACACGGTGAAGCGCTGCGACTCGGGGTCGTTGGTCTGCGCCGCCTGGACGGGGCGCGACATGCCACTGCCGAACATGCCGACCTTCGAGCCGAGCCGCGAGGTCGCGAACTCCAGCTCCTCGATCGCCTCTTCCGGCGTGTGCATCGGAATGATCGCCGCCGGGGTCATGCGGTCGCTGTACGGGCGAAAATACTCGGCCGAGACGATGTTGTAGGCGCGGATCACGGCGCGCCGGGTCGCGTCGTCCTTGATGCGCGGCAGCCTGAGGCCGGCGGTGGGGTAGATCACCGCGAAGTCGGTGCCGATCTCGTCGAGGCGCTCGTACAGCAGCTTCGGCATCATCGCGGTGGCGCGGTCGAGCGTATTTTCGGCCTGGCGGTTCCAGAAATTGGGCTGCGCGACGCGGCGGATGTCGCGCTCATCCTGGGTCATCTTGAGCGCGTCGGTGGTCGATTGCAGCGCCTTCAAAAACCCGTCCGCCGCAAGATCGCCGCCGGCCTTGCGCATCTGCTCGCTGAACACGGGAGCGAATTCGAGCCAGTGCCCGTCGCCGTCGACGACCGGATGCTTCAGCTTCGAATGAACCTGCTCGGGGCTCTGATGGCGGCTCATGATGTTCCTCCCTTTTGGCTGCGATAGGCCTCGCACGTCTGATTTGCCGGAAAGTGTAGGCCCCGCGCCGCAGGGGGTCAAACGCCGGCCGCGCATAGCTCGGCGCCGTTGCCATAACCTCAGCGCAGGCTAGGATGGGGCATGGCCCTCAATGCCGTCGAAGCCGCCTCGCGCACCCCGGTGACCTTGCTGACCGGGTTTCTCGGCAGCGGCAAGACCACCGTCTTGAACCACGTGCTGAAGCAGCCCGAAATGGCGGCGACGGCGGTCATCGTCAATGAGTTCGGCGAGATCGGCATCGACCACCTCTTGGTCGAGAAGGCGACCGACGATATCGTGCTGATGCAGAGCGGGTGTCTGTGCTGCACGATCCGCGGCGACATCGCCGATACGCTGGTGAACCTGTTTGTCGATCGCGCCAAGGGGCGCATTCCCGGTTTCGAGCGGGTGGTGATCGAGACAACAGGCCTTGCCGACCCGGCGCCGATCCTCCACGCACTGATGCAGGACCCGATTGTCGCCGAGCGCTACATGGTCGACGGGGTGGTGACGACGGTCGATGCGGTCAACGGCATGGGCACGCTCGACGCCCAGGTCGAAGCGGTGAAACAGGTCGCGGTCGCCGACCGGCTGCTGCTGACGAAGTGCGACGTGGCGACACTGGAGCAACGGCAGGTGCTGGAGGCGCGGCTCGCCGCGCTCAACCCGGGCGCGCCGCTGATCGAGGTGACGGCCGGCCAAGTCGACCCGTCCTTCCTGTTC
>JASHUW010000257.1 GCA_030039815.1 Alphaproteobacteria bacterium | reverse complement strand
GGCAAGGCTGCCGCCATAAGAATCGTCGCGCCGGTTCGACACGGGCGACACGAAGTTATGCAACAGATAGCCGTGCGCGCCGTGCAGCTCGACGAGGTCGAAGCCGAGCCGGTCGGCCCGTTTGGCGGCGGCGACAAAGGCGTCGCGGATGCGCGCCATGCCGCCAGCGTCGAGCTCGTCCGGCGCTGGCCAATCGGCGTCGAAGGGGATGGCCGACGCCGCCACGGTCCGCCAGGCGCCTTCGGCCGGCGCGAGCGGGCCGCCGCCCTCCCACGGCACCCTGGCCGAGGCCTTGCGGCCGGCATGCGCGAGCTGGATGCCGAGCTTGGCGTTGCCCCAGCGGCGGCATAGCGCGATCACCCGCGCGAGCGCCGCCTCATTGGCGTCGGAGTAAAGCCCGAGACAGCGCGGGGTAATGCGTCCTTCCGGCTCGACGCCGGTTGCTTCGACGATCAACAACCCCGCGCCCGACATCGACAGGGAACCGAGATGCTGCATGTGCCAGTCGTTGGCCGAGCCGTCCTCGGCGCTGTACTGGCACATCGGCGAGACGGCGATGCGGTTGGCGAGCTCGACGCCGCCCAGCGTGATCGGGTCGAACAAATGCGCCATTCCAACTCCTTGCGTCCGCGCCGCCTCGGATCGTCCCCCGGGGAACATCTCTTGTACCGCGTTCGGCTTTGGGGCAAAGCTCATTTCGCGCATCAGGGAGGAGACACAATGGGCAGACTCGACGGCAAGGTCGCGTTGGTGACCGGCTCGGGACGCAATATCGGCCGCGCCACCGTGCTGAAACTGGCGGCCGAGGGCTGTCACGTGATCGTCAACGCGCGCTCGAACCAGGCGGAGGCCGACGCGGTCGTCGCCGAGGCGCGGGCGCTCGGCGTCAAGGCGCTGGCGATCATCGCCGATGTCGGCAACAAGGCGCAGGTCGAGGCGATGGCGGCGAAGGCGCTCGCCGAATTCGGCCGCGTCGACATCCTCATCAACAACGCGGCGATCCGTCCGCACAAGCCGTTCCGCGAGCTGACCGACGGCGACTGGGAGCTGGTGCGCAACGTCGTGCTCGATGGCGCGTTCTATCTGACCCGGGCGCTGGTCGGCCCGATGGTCGACAACAAATTCGGCCAGATCCTGTTCTTTGTCGGCGACGGCGCCTATTCAGGGCGCGGCCACGGGCGTGCGCATCTGTCGGCGGTCAAGATGGCGCTGGTCGGCCTGGCGCGCGGGCTCGCCTCGGAATTTGCGCAGCACAACATCCGGGTCAATGTCGTCTCGCCGGGCAGCATCGACACCCGGCGCGACAATCCCGAATGGTACGGCAACCGGCCGCCCGACGCCTCCGGCATCCCCTTGGGGCGTCAGGGCAAGATCGACGAAATCGCCGCGACCTGCCTGTTCCTCGTCACCGAGGATGGCGGCTTCATCACCGGCCAGACGATCCACGTCAACGGCGGCGCGGCCTATTATTGAGCCGCGCCGGTGTTGAGCGGGCGGCGGCTAGTGGTGGCCGCCGCCGCCGTGCCCGCCGCCGCCGTGCCAACCGCCGCCGCCGTGCCAGCCGCCGCCCCAATGGCCGCCCCAACCCCAGCCCCAGCCGAATGATACGCCGACCGGCCAGTAATACGGCCAGCCGTAATCGTAGCCGTAATAGGGGTACGGGTAGCCGTAACCGTAATACGGATAGGGGTAAGCGTAGGCGTAGGGGTTGTAATAGGGATAGCCGTAGGCCGGCACCGGATAGGCGGGCGTCGCCGGCACGGCGGGCTGCGCATAAGTCATCGGCGCCGGATTGGCAGCCTGCGGGTAGGCCTGCGGGGCAGGCGTCGCGGGCGCGCCGGTGCCCAGCGTACCCAGCTCCTGCGCATTCAGTTGTTCGGCTGATTGCGCCCAGGCCGGCGCCGTCAACGCGACAGCGGCGACGAGCGGCACCGCCTTCAGCAAGTGGTTCATCGAGCGATCCTTCCAACGCGATGCGGAGAGCGATTTAAGATTCACTCCGTCATTCTACGCATTGACCCACGTCAAGGTTTCCGCGGGGCGGCGCGCTGCGTCAAATCAACTCCCGGTGCGCCCGCATTCATCGCCGGCACGGTTTTCGCTATGCTCGCCGAAGCAGCAGGAGCCCAGCGATGAAATCAGCCTATGGCCGGCAGACGCCGCCACCCGATTACGAGCTGACCTGCGTCGAGCCCGGCAGCCCGATGGGCGAGTTGCTGCGCCGCTACTGGCAGCCGGTCTGTCCGTCGGACGAGCTCAAGGACTTGCCGAGAAAGGTCAAGCTGCTCGGCGAGGAGATCGTCGTCTTTCGCGACAAGAAGGGCCGGGTCGGGGCGCTTGAGCCGCATTGCGCGCATCGCGGCGCGTCGCTCGAATGGGGCCGCATCGAGGAGGGCGGCCTTCGCTGCTGCTATCACGGCTGGCTCTACGACACCCAAGGCCAGTGCGTCGACATGCCGTGCGAAACCGAAGAGTTCCGCAAGAAAATGGACATCTGGCAGGAGGCCTATCCGACGCTCGAATATGGCGGGCTGGTGTTCGCCTATATGGGCCCACCGGGCACCGAGCCGCTGTTCCCGATGTTCGACATCGTCGACACGCGCTATCGCGACGATGTCGAGCTCCGCGGCATGCGGGTGTGGGGCGAGTATTCCGCCGGCTACGTCAAGGACTGCAACTGGTTGCAGCATTACGAGAACATCGTCGACCCGTTCC
>JASHUW010000256.1 GCA_030039815.1 Alphaproteobacteria bacterium | reverse complement strand
CTCACAGCGAATAACGGAGCAGGGCCGCGAGCGACCCGCGCCGCGGCATGATGTGCCAGGCCTCGCCGGCATAGGAATGCGCGAGGATACGGTCGAGCCGCCCGACACGGCGGTCGGCGCGCGCCCGCGCCAGGATGTCTTCGCCGAGGGGCAGTCCGAGCCAGTCATGCGCCAGCATCACCGCATGCAGCATCGGCGCGGCCAGCCCGGCTTCCTCGGCCGCGGCCAGCGCGATCTCCAGCTCCCCCGGCTCGCGCAACAGCGCCGCAAGATCGGTCAGCCAGCGCAGACGCTGCCAGGCATGCTCGGCGGCGTGGGCGCAGAGATAACAGGCCAGATGCCGGCGGCCGAGCACCGGCACCGCGACGTCGCCGAGGCGGACTTCATCGCGCGCGCGCCACAGGGTCGCGAAATCCCAAGGCAGAAGCTCGGCCAGATCGGTCAGCCGGTGATGCAGCTCGACCCGGCCGTAATCGGGGTGGTCATAGGTGATTTCCTTGAGCCAGCGCCGGTGGAAGGCGCGGATTTGACCGGGAGCGGGGGTTTCGGTCCGGCGATGACCGGTTTCGCCGAGGACGGCGTCGGCGGCATCGATGTCGGCGGCATCGACGAGCAAATCGATGTCCTGCGCGCTGCGCAGCCCGGGATCGCCGTAGAGACGCTGCGCCAGCGGGACTCCCTTCAGCACCACAACCCGCAATCCGAGCTCGGTGAAGCGACGGCACAAGCGGGCGAGCGCGGCGGCCTGGGCGAGGCTGTGACGGGCGGCGGCATGCGCCTCGCGGCGCAGCTCGTCGATCACCGCATCCGGCACCGCCATGTCGCCGCCGCGAAAGCCGGCGAGCAGCAGCGCCGCCACGGCATGGCGGCGCGCGCCGGCCAGCACCGTGTCCCAGTGGGGGTGGTCGGCGATGGCCTGGCGCAGCGCGGCGCCGTGCCGATCATCCTGCCGCGACGATGATAACGCGAGGCAGAACAGACGAAATTCCAGGGTGGCCTGCATCGTGTCTCAGACCCCGGCGATCACCGCCGCGAAATCGGCAAGCATGCGGGCGGCGACGGGGGCGGTGGCGAAAGCGGCGGCGGTGCGACTGCCGGCATCGCCGATCCGCTCGACCAGGTCGGGGTCATTCATCAGCCGGGCGAGGGGGGCGGCGAGGTTGCGCGCCGCCTGCGGGCTGCGGTGGTCGAAGCGGTATCCGGTCACACCGTCCTCGATAAAATCGTCGAAGCAGCGCTGGTCGGAGACGATCGCGGCGCAGCCGCCCGCCATCGCCTCGAGCGGCGCGAGGCCGAACGATTCGCCCCGCTCGGCGAGGCTCGGGTAGACGAAGACCGCGGCCTTGCGGTACTCCCGCGCCAGCGCCGCCTCGTCGAAAATCGGGCCCACGAACTTGCAACAGCCGCCAAGCGGGGCGGCCAGCCTAAGAAGCTCGGCGAGATAGTCGGCGCCGTCGCCGCCCTGGGCAATGTCGTGCGGACCGACGATGCGCAGCGTCCAGCCGTCGCGCAGCGGGGCGTCGAGCGACAGGAAGGCTCGGATCAACAGGCCGATGCCTTTCTCGCGGGCAAGCCGGCCGACATAGAGCACGGTCCGTTCGCGCGGCACCGCCGGCGCCTGGAAATAGGCGTCGCCGAGCGCGTAAGGGATGACCCTGACACGGCGCTTGAGCCACGGCGCCTGGCCGACGATCGCATCGCCGACCGCGCGCGACACCGCCTGCAGCCGGTCGGCGCGGAAATAGAGGAACATCTGATGCTTCGGGTAGCGGCCGACCTGGACGTAGATCTTGCCCGCCCGGCGGCGCGGCAGCACGAGCGGCAGAAAAAACTCGTTGGTGATCGTCACGTCGGCGGCGGGCAGGGCGGCCGCTGCGCGCAGCGAATAGACGAGACCGCGCAGGAGATTAACGGCGAGCGAGCGTGAGCGCTCGGACGAGCGCACCCGGATGTGGCGGATGCCGTCTACCGTCTCGTCGGAGGCAAAGGAGCCGTAACGGCGCGAGATCATGGTTACGCGATGCCCGGCCTCACGATAGGCGGCGGCGAGCGCCATATGCGCCTTCTCCACCGCGCCGCCCAGCACCGGCGGGATCGGCATGAAGGGGCCGATGACGATGGCGATATGCACCGGCGCGGCTAGGCGGCGGGGCGGGGGAGACGCGAGACGATGGTGTCGCCCAGCACCAGCACGTCCATTCCGGTGCGCAGGAAACAGTCGAGCGCCTCGGCCGGGGTGCACACCACCGGCTCGTTCTCGTTGAACGAGGTGTTGAGCACCATCGGCACGCCGGTGATCGCGCGGAAGTCGTCGATGAGCCGGTAATAGCTCGGGTTGGCGTCGCGCCGCACGGTCTGCAACCGACCCGAGCCATCGACATGGGTCACCGCCGGGATCAGCTTCCGCTTGTCGGCGCGGATCTGGAAGACCTGCATCATGAACGGCACCGCGTCGTCCTCCTCGAACCAGTCGGCGACCGCTTCGGCGAGCACCGACGGGGCGAACGGGCGGAACGACTCGCGACGTTTGATCTTGG
>JASHUW010000255.1 GCA_030039815.1 Alphaproteobacteria bacterium | reverse complement strand
GAAACTGAAGAGTACGTAGAGGGTTTCTTCAGCTTTCGTTGTCATCCAGTACGAACGAGGTAGAGCCGGAAAGATGCCAGCAGCAACCACTATTGTCGTTGCCCGTGAGGACTTCTCCATCCCCGGGGGAGAACAACACGACGGCAGCAACCCGCCGGAGCCCGTGGTTCTCGAAAGCCGATTCTTCAATCTGTTGCGCGAGAGCAAGCCCGACGTCGTAGTGCTGGACCTGCGACAAGCCAATGGTGCCGGCGTTGGCATGATCCTCAAGATCCGCCGGCAGAGCAACGTGCCGATCCTGGTCGTCTGCGGTCAGGACAATGAAAACGTGCAAGACTATCGGTTCGCTGGCGCCGTCGAGTGCATTGCCAGCCCGGTTGACGTCGTGGCGTTCAACGAGATGTTGCAGCAGATCGTACGAGTCAACGGGCAGGCCGCCCCAGCTGCCTCGCGCGAAGCCGAGGCGATCGAATTCTCCGGCGTCACCTTCAGGCCGCACCAGAACCTGATGATGGGGTCGGAGGGCAAGGCGGTTCACCTGACGACGGCCGAGAGCCTCCTTCTCGCGCACTTCGTCAACAATCCCTGGGAGATTCAGACGCGCAGCGCCCTTGCTGCCGCGCTTTACGGCAGGCATCGGCCAGCGACCGACAGGGCGATCGATGTGGTGGTCAACCGGCTGCGCACCAAGCTGCGTTCGCTTGGTGATGCGATGGAACATTTGATAAAAACCGAGTTTCGCCGGGGGTACCGTTTTGTCTGCGATACATCGAGCGAGCGATAGGCGGCGGGATCGGCGGGTCGATAGCGGCGAGACGAGCGCTCCGACGGCCGATGATCGGTTGATCGCGTTCGAGCCTCCGCTGAGGGGTGCATGAAGCTGTTTCGTTCCGCCCGGCCGGAAGGGCTTGAGCTGGCGGCCTCGGGCCGCGAGGTCCGCGTCTTCCAGTCCGAAACGGCCGAAATCCTCGAAGGTCCTGAGCCGCTCAAGGTTCGCATCACGTTGATCGTGTTGGCGGCGATGTTCGCCAGCCTGATCCTGTTGACCTTGTGTCTACGGGTCGACCGAGTGGTGACTTCGGTATCAGGGAAGATCGTGACGGTTGAGCCGACGGTTGTGCTGGGGGCGCTGGACCCGTCGATCATCAAGACGATTGAGGTGCGGGAGGGCGAGCAGGTGAAGCAGGGTGAGCTGCTGGCGACGCTCGACCCGACCTTCACCACGGCCGATGTCGGCGCCTTGAAGTCGCAGGTGGCCAACTACAACGCCGAGATCGCCCGCTGCCAGGCGGAGCTGGCGCAAAAGCCGTTTGACATGGCGCCCTCGGCCGATGCGGTGGCCAACAGCTTCATCGTCGCGCAGCGCGCGTATTTTCTCCAGCGCAAGGCGCAGTTTGACGCCCAGCTGCGCAGCTACGACGACCAGATCGCGCAGTACCAGGCGACCATCGTCAAGTACCAGACCGACCAGGCGCGCTATGGCGACCGGGCCAAGATTTCGCAACAGATCGAGCAGATGCGGGCGACCTTGGCGGCGGCCCAGGTCGGCAGCCGGCTCAACCTGTTGGCGGCGACCGACCAGAAGCTGGAGATCGAGCGGGCGCTCGACTTTGACAAGAACGCCACCGCCGAGGCGCAGCACGAGCTCGACGCGGCGAAGTCGACGCGCGAGGCCTATGTCCAGCAATGGTACGCCCAGGTGAGCCAGGAGCTGGTGGCGGCGCAGAGCAACCGCGACGCCGCGGCCGAGCAGCTGACCAAGGCCGCCCGGCACCAGTCGCTGGTGCGGCTCGAGGCGCCGGAGGACAGCATGGTGCTGAAGATCGCCAAGCTGTCGCCGCAATCGGTGCTCAACCCCTCCGACCCGCTCCTCTACCTGGCGCCGCTGAAGTCGCCGCTCGAGGCGGAGATCAACATCGCCGCGCGCGACATCGGCTTCATCCGGGTCGGCGACGACACGACGCTCAAATTGAGCGCCTATGACTTCATCGATCACGGCACGGTCGACGGCGAGGTCAAGTCGATCAGCGAGGGCGCCTTCACCACCGACGACAACGGCCAGCCGACCGAGGCCTATTACAAGGTGCGGGTGGCGCTCGGCCAGATCGCGCTGCGCAACGTGCCGGCCAATTTCCGGCTGGTCCCCGGCATCACCCTCACCGGAGACATCCATATCGGCACCCGATCCCTCTTTACCTATCTGTTCAGCGGTGTTGTTCGGGGTTCTGGCGAACCCATGCGCGAGCCAAACTAGCCGGTCCCGACCCGCTCTCGGGTTTGGCGGCTCGGCGGAAGCGAGCCATAAAGCCTAGCCGTGCCGGATCATTCTGACGTTTATCGCCTCGAGCATATCGCCGGGCAGTAGCGGCCGGCAGGCTTCCCCGTCCTTGCACGGGCCGCTGATCCCGCTGTCAAAGAACGCGCCAGAGTACTCTACCGTGACGCGGCCTTGCAGTCGCGGCAACAGCCGCACAGCAAATCCGGAAATGCCGAGGCCGCGTCCGCGCGTGCCGCAAAATAACGGGCTTCGCACCCACGGGCCCTCGTTCCCGTCCGGGCCGAGGATCTGATACTCGATATCAGACGGGGTCACCTCGTCGAGAGGGCGGATTACAAATCCTTCGATCCGCAGCCGGCTACCGCGGGTCCCGACCCAGCCGGTGCCGCCGAAAATCTGGTCCCCGCGGCGCTCGATATGGGCAATCACCTCCAGCCGAACCTCTTTTTCTGTGATGGCGCGTGCTGAGACGACGCGCGCCGGCGCAAGCGGTGCTGCCGCGGCGGAAGCGGGGGTGAGCTCGGCGCGGGTGAGCCGTCGCACGATAATGCTCGCCGCCTGCACGGGCTGACCCGGCGGACCAAATACCGTTACGGTCAATTGTCCGCCGGTCGCCGGGGAGCGAACGATGATCAAGTCGCCGGGCGGCGGCAGCCAATTGTCGTCCCGTCCGGAAGCGGTGAGAATTTTCACGCGGTCGCGGTCGCTGGCTCCTGGCTGCGACAACGAGATCAAAGGCAGAGAGACCCGCCCGAGCGTGTAAGGCGGCATTGACGGAACGCTGATGTCGACGGCAGACAAGCCCGGATCGAGCGTGACCGTGCTGGCGACCGCGGTCATTTCGACCGTGCTTATCGCCGCGGCACCCGAGAACAAGGCGCCTGGGGACGTCGCCAAGGGTTCCACGGACGCCGTTTCGATCCCGCCCATTACAGCTCTTGCCGGTTTAGCGGAGATGGCGGGTGCGTTTTGCTCCGCGTTCGTTGCCAAGTGCAGCGGTGCGTGTGTCGCCACGGCTCGAGAACGGCGAGCCGCACGCCTCTTCTTTGTCGATGATGCCGGGGCGTCCGGGCTCGGCTCGGCCGTCTTCTTCCCACGCATGTTTATGACCAAGTCCTGCTGCGATTACACGGATGTGCTCTTAGCATGATGGTCAATTCTCGCATATTTTACGCCCCTAATTCGATCGTTGCGGGCGAAACGCCGCCCTGTGCTTAGCGTGATCATTACCGATGGATGCAATTTCATCAGTTCCAACGGCGGTTCCATCACATATCGATTTATGAGACTGTGCGGCCAGGGCTGGTAATCAGCCTGGACTGGCGCAGTATGACTATGCCCCTCAATGCCGATTTTTCCGGGTTAACAGTTCTGGTGTTGGGCGATGTCATGCTTGACACTTGGACTTACGGGCATATCGAACGGATATCACCGGAAGCACCGGTGCCGGTGCTGCGTACCGACCGCCGCCGCGAAATGCTCGGGGGCGCCGGCAACGTGGCGCGCAACATCGCAGCGCTTGGCGGTCGCGCCATCCTTGTCGGCGTCATCGGCGATGACCACTGCGGCGAACAGATCCGCCAGTCGGCGCGGAGCCAATCGCTGGTGCCTGGCGCGATAGACGCGCGGCTTGTCGTTTCACCGCACCAGCCGACCATCCATAAGATGCGCTATGTCGCGGGGGGACAGCAGGTTCTGCGAGTCGACGAGGAAACCGTATCGCCGGTTGAGGGGGCCGTCGCGGCGCGGCTGCTCGACGATTTCGAGCGTGCGCTCCCGAAAGCCGATGTCGTCATCCTATCCGACTACGCCAAGGGCGTTCTGACCGATGCGGTTCTGGAACAAGCGATTGCCGCTGCGAAAGCACGACAAAAGGTGGTGGTCGCCGATCCGAAGAGCCGCGACTTTTCGCGTTATAACGGGGCGACGATATTGACGCCCAATCGCCTCGAAACGCTGATCGCCACCGGCATCGATTGCACCACCGATGCGAAGGCGGAAGAGGCGGGGGCTTGGGTGCTGACCACGACGCATTTAGACGCCGTGCTTATCACCCGCGGTGCTGACGGGGTCAGCGTCGTCTCGCGCGACGGGCCGGCCATCCACGTCGCCGGCCGGGCGCGCTCCGTGTTCGATGTGTCGGGGGCCGGCGATTCGCTGGTGGCGACGCTGGCGCTGGCCCTGGCATCGGGGCAGCCGCTTGCCGAAGCGGCCCGTTTGGCCAATTACGCCGCCGGGATCGTCGTCGAGAAGGCCGGCACCGCGACGGTCAGTGCCCGCGAGCTTGTCGAGGCATTTCACGACACCCGGCACGGCCCGGCTAGGGCGAAAATCCTGCCGGTGGATGGGGTGATTGAGCACGTCGCGCGCTGGCATGCCATGGGGCAGCGGGTCGGCTTCACGAATGGGTGCTTCGACCTGCTGCATCCCGGTCATGTGACGCTTCTCGCCAAGGCGCGGGCAGCCTGTGACAAGCTCATTGTCGGGTTGAATTCGGATGCGTCGGTGCGGCGCCTCAAGGGACCCGACCGCCCGATCCAGAACGAGTTGGCGCGTGCAACGGTCATGGCGTCGCTCGGGCAAGTCGACCTCGTCGTCCTGTTC
>JASHUW010000254.1 GCA_030039815.1 Alphaproteobacteria bacterium | reverse complement strand
CGAGGCGCTGAGCTATTCGGTGCTCGCCGCGCTTGCTGTCGAGGCCTTGCTGGCGATCGTGCTGGCGGTGCGTGGCGAGTGGCTCGGCGTGCTCCTGGTGCTGGCGCTGTTCGCGATCCTTTACTGGTTTGCTTGCCGGCAGCTGGTGGCAGTGGTGAGCGCGCGCTTCGCGATCGCCGCCAGCGGCAGCGCGGCGTTTGCTGCGGCGCTGATAGACCTTGTCTCGGCACATCCTTACAGCGGCCTGCTATTCATGCTCGCCGCGATCCTACTGGCCGTCGCGTTTATGCTGCTCCAGCAAGGTGGGGTCCCGGTCGAGCTGCGCATCGGCATGGTGACGGCGATCGGCGTGCCGCGGCGAGGCGCGTATCTGCGCATGCTCATGGAGCTGCGCGACGCCGGCCTGCTGACCGAGGACGAGTTCATCGCCAAGCGTGCGCTGCTGGCGCTGTAGCGGAGCACCGCTCGTCTCGCATGGCGCTTTACCTTCCCGGTCTTGAGAACCTCCTCGCTGTCGGTATTACGTGGGGGGTCGCCGCGATCCTGCTGCTGATCGGCACGGCGGCCGCCGGCAGAGGCGCGGCCGCCGAATTCCGCATCGGCGCGGGCTGGGGCGCACTGTGCCTGGTGCTGACCCTGTGGGGCGTGTTTCTGCCGCTGAGCCTGCGCGTCCCCGCGATTGCCGTCGTTGTCGCGGCGTTGTTGGCGCTGCTTGCTCCGGGTCGGCGTCCGCAACGCGAGGATTGGGCCGCGCTTGGTCGGCTGCTGCTGGTCACCCTGCCGCTTTGGGCGGTGATGGCGTCGGTCAGGCCGTCGCAGGTCGATACTTTCCTCAATCTCTTGCCCAATGCCGATTATCTCGTCGATTACGCGCACTTGCCGACCGCCGCCTCGCCGCCGAGTTATTCGATGTTTCCGGCGGCGCCGTACGACACGCAATTCCTGGCCTTTCTCGGCTCGCTCGCGTGGCGCGACTACCCCGCCGCGGGGATGTCGCTGGTCAACATCATGCTGCGCCTCATCGCCGGACTGGCGATTGCCCGCGCGCTGGAGCGTCCGGACCGCGCGCCGTGCTGGAGCATGACCGCGCTCGGCATGCTGCTGGTGACGCTGCTCGATCCCGGCTTCGTGCCGCGCTTTCACTTCTCGGCCTATGGCGAGACGGCGCTGGCGGTGACGGCGCTGCTCGCCGCATGCCTCTATGTCGAGGCGCAAGAGGGGCGGCCACGCGGTCTTGAGTTGTCGCTGATTCTCGCGGCGATGATCAACACCAAGCAGTCGGGGATCGGGCTGGTGCTGGCGCTGTTCGGCGCGGCGGTCATCCTCGCTCTGACCGAGGCCGGTGGGCCCCGGCGAAAGCTTATCGGCGGCGCGACGCTGGCGCTGATCCCGGCGGTGCTGATCTACGCGCTGTGGCGGCTTTACGCCGCCCGTGCCGGCGTGGCCGAGCTCGAACCGCTGCCGCTCAACCAATGGAACTGGGCGCTGCTGCCCGAGACGTTTCGCGGCGTCGCCGGCGCGGTCGCGGAAAAACCGATCTACTTCGCCGCGGAACTTGTGTCGTTCGGCTGCCTCGCGGTGAAGCTGCGCCAACGCGGCTGGTCGCGGGCAACGCGGTTCCTCGCGTTCAACGCGGCCGCATTCTTCCTCTATAACGGCTTTCTGATGGCGACCTATGTCGCCCATTTCTCGGCCGAGATGGCGACCGAGGCGCATTCCTATTTCCGCTACAACACGCATCTGTCTCTGGTCTTGGTGCTGTCGCTGGCGGCGACGCTGTGCGAATTGCTCGCCGGTCGCGAGTCCAAGGCGCGGGTCTGCCGCTACGGCGGCGCGGCGGCGCTCATCATCGCGCTGCTGGCACCGATCGCGTTCGCCGAACGGCTGCGTTTCGACATCGAGATGCCGCAGCCGCTGGTGTGGGATCTGGCGAGCGAGCTGAAGCCGTTTGTGCATGACGGCGACCGGCTGGCGCTGCTGCTGCCGGGAGACGACGGCGAGGTCGGCGACCTGCTCGGGAGCTACCTCGCGAGCGTGCCGCCACGGCGGCGCGGCCTCGACCTCAAGCGCTATATGAGGGCGGACGCCGCGACGCTCGATCAGGCGGCCGCCGCGGGCTATGACCTCGCGGTGATCTCCTGCGTGCCGTCAGGGCTCGACGCGCTGCCACCCGGCGAGGCGGCGCTGCTCCGGCACGACTCCACCGGATGGCATGCGCTCGGCGCCTGGCCGTATGCCGCGGGCATCGCGCTGTCGCCTTGGCAGCATGAGCGGCATTGGCCGGCGCTTTGCCGGTGATCAGCAGGTCTCGCCCGATCGCAGCCTGAACAGGCGGAAATGCGGCGGCGAGGGCATCGCGATGAGGCAGGAGCTTGGCGGCACGGTAAACAAGTCGCGGTCGGCGAACACGACGAAATCGTAATCCTTGAGCAGCGCGGCCGATGCGGCGCGCTCGGTCGCGTTGCCCTCGACAAACCCGTCCCAGATCCAATTCGGCGAGGTCGCGCGGGCCAAGTCACGATAGGGCTGGCGCAGCGCGATCGGCTGCTGCGAGGCATAGGCGAAGAGCGTCGGCACAAAGGTCTCGCGGCGCATCACCGCCAGCGTCGCGACATGCAATTCGGGGACGCCGCCGGCATTGGTCTCGCGGTCGGGGTAGGCGACCGCCAGCTTCGCATCCTCGGGCAGCGTGTCGATCGCGGCGATGTCGGCCGCGTAGGTGCGGCTCGCATCCAGCCACATCTTCTCGATGACCACCATCCGCGCCGCGAACACGACGGTCGCGGCGAGGCCGATCGCGAGGGCGGCGCGGCGCGGCAGCGCGCGCGGCGCGGTCGCCGCGATCAGCAGCAGGAAAAGCGCCAGCGGCAGGCGGCGGTCGACCCCCGAGCCCGACAGCATCTGGCTCGGCAACAGCAGATACGCCGCGAGCACCATGACGATGCCGAGCCCGAGTCTCGGGTCGAGCCGCAGCCGGCCGCGCCAGGCGAGCACGCCGAACAGCGCGACGAACAGCGCAAAACACACGACGTCGAAGGGGCGGTTGTAATTGTCGAAGACGCTGAACAACAGGTCGGGCTTGCGCCGCGGCGCGGTGAAGCTGAGCACGCCATGCGGCGAAGCCGGCTGGCAGAACACGATGAGGATCGTGGGCACGATGAACTGGACGCCGAAGGTCGCCGCCTGCGCCGCGAGGCCTCGCATGTCGCGGGCGCGCAGCCGCCGCAGCGCCGTGGCGAGCTCCATCCCGGCAAGCGCCAGCGCGTAGACGCCGAGCGCGGAAATGTGGCTGAGGAAGCAGGCCAGGGCGACAAGAGAGGACGCCACGATCCGCCGCCAGCGCGGCGCCTCCTCCAGCGCGAGCCACAGCGCGATCGCGCAGAGCGCGATGCCGAGGCCGAACAGGTAGTTGAGGAACCCCCACAGCAGGATGCGGTCGTAGAGCAGCAGAAAGCCGAGAAACCCCCACCAGCGCCAGCGCCCGGTCGCGACCCGGTTGAGCCATAATGTCCCGCCGGCGAGCAGCGCGAAGGTGAGGACGAGGAACAGCCTCCCGGCCAGTTCCAGCGGCACGAGATGCGCCAGCGCCGGCACCAAAAGGTCTTCGGCGAGGTCGGGCAGCGGCGACCAGCGCACGGCGTAGAACTGATTGCCGCCTTCGACGAGGAGATGCATCCGCGCCAGATGGTTCGGATAGTCGAGCAGCGGCGGCAAGACGGTCGAGAACACCGGCACGCTGACGATGACGAGCAGCGCCAGGAACGCGACGAGGATTGGCCCAGCGGTGTTGCGTCCTTCGAGACGCTCGCTACGCGAGCTCCTCAGGATGAGGGTTTTCCCTAATGCCATCCGCGAACCGTCCTCATCCTGAGGAGCGGCCCGGAGGGACGCGTCTCGAAGGACGCACGATGTCGATGCCGTCGAGCGAGGCTCAAAAATCGAGGTCGGCGTAGTGCTTGGGCGGCGAGAGGCCGGGCACGTGATCGGCGAGGATGGCGCGGAAGCTGGGGCGCGATTTGATCCGCGCGTACCATTCGCGGGCCAGCTCGTTCTGCTCCCAGGGCACGTCGCCGAGATAGTCGAGCGTCGAGAGATGCGCCGCCGCGGTGATGTCGGCGACCGAGAAATATTCGCCGGCAAGCCAGCGCCGGCGGTCGACGAGGTAGCCGATATAGTCGAGGTGGTGCGGCAGGTTGGCGTGGCCGGCGCGAATCGCCTGGGAGTTGGGCTGGCCCTCGCCGAGGGTGCGCTTCATGATCTTCTCGCCGACGA
>JASHUW010000253.1 GCA_030039815.1 Alphaproteobacteria bacterium | reverse complement strand
AAGCGGTTGGGCCAGCCGGAGAAATTGCCGGCGTCGCTGGTAACGATCGCATCGTCGGGCAGGCGCTCGCGCAGCCAGGTCATGATCCGGCCGAGGTCGAGCGCCGGGCTGTCGCTAAGCCTCGACGGCTGGAGCCCGGCTTCGTACTCGGCGCGGGCGTCCCGGCGCCACCCTCCCCAGCGCGGGTTCTCGACCGGCGCCAGCGCGGCGAGCGCGGCGGCGATCTCGGGCATGCCCGACTGGATCGCCAGGGTGGGGCGGAACACGCGGCCCAATTCCTCGGCGGCGGCATGGATGTGGACGAGCGTCCTGCCGGGGTCGGGGATGCCGAAGAGCGAATAGGATTGCGAGGTGATCTCGCCGATGCGGGCGCCGATCGCCAGCACCAGGTCGCTTTGCTTGACGCGCTGGACGAGGGTCGGCGCCGCGCCGGTGCCGAGATCGCCGAGCCAATAGGGCAGGCGGTTGTCGACGATGTCCTGGCGGCGGAACGACGAGCAGACGGGCAGGTCATTGGCGGCGAGGAACCTGGCGAGGTCGGCGCAGGCGGCGTCGGTCCAGCCCGAACCGCCGACCAGCACGATCGGTCGCTCGGCGGCCGCGAGAAGCCGCCGCAGCTCGGCGAGGTCCTGGGCGCCGGGATGGGCGCGCACCGCGCGGTAGGGGCCGACCACGGCGGCCGCGGCGGTCTCGCGCAGCATGTCCTCGGGCAGCGCGACGACAACCGGGCCGGGCCGGCCGCTCACCGCGACCTGGAACGCCTGGCTCAACAGCTCGGGCACGCGCTCGGTCATGTCGATCTGCGTCACCCATTTGGCGAGCGGCGCGTACATCTTGCGGAAATCGACCTCCTGGAACGCCTCGCGGTCGATCTGGTGGCGCGCCACCTGGCCGACCAGCACGACCATCGGGGTCGAATCCTGGAACGCGGTGTGGACGCCGATCGAGGCGTTGCACGCGCCGGGACCGCGCGTCACCAGCAGCACGCCGGGCTTGCCGGTGACCTTCGCGTAGGCTTCGGCCATGAACGCCGCGCCGCCTTCCTGGCGGCAGGTGACGAGATGGATCTCGGGCGCGTCGAAGAGCGCGTCGAGCACTTCGAGGTAACTCTCCCCGGCGACCGAGAACGCCATCTCGACGCCATGCGCCTTGAGGCTCGCGACCACCAGCTGCCCGCCGCTCATCACCGGGAAATTCGCCGCCATCGCCGCCCCGCCCCTCTGCCGTTGCCCGGCGGTCATTTGAGACGATGCGCGCGGATTTGAAAACCGCGCAAAAACCCGTCGTCTCGCGGGACGGTAGACGATCTGCTAGTCTTTGAACGTTGCAGGGAACATGGCCGCGGCAAAAACGTTGACCATCAGCGCCGCCGGCCCGGGGAGGATCAGCGCGTCCGGTGCATAAATTCCTTGCGATGAAAGGCGGGGGGATGACGAGGAAGCGAGCGGCGCACTCGGCGCAATTCTCCGGCCGGCGCGGCGCGGCCGCGCCGCCGACGGCATAGCGGCGATGGACGATCAGCCGCCGCGCGGCGAGCTACCGACGCGCACCCTCCCCAGGGCCGACATGCCCCGGGGCGACGAGCGGCGTCCGCTGCCCGAGGTGCCTGACCATTTTCAGCCCGCGAGCCCCGGCCCGGGCATGCCGCCGCCGGGCGATCGGCTGACGCCGCGCCCGTCACGTTTCCGCCGCGCGCTGTTGCTGGTGCTGCTCGGCCTCGTTGTCGGCCTCGTCGTGTGGTGGGTGCTGCGCCACCACCAGGCGCCGAGCACCGGCCGGTTCGTCAACACCGGCCCGATGCCGGTCGGCACCGCGACCGTGACCCAGGGCGACATGCCCGTCGTCGACAACGCGCTCGGCACCGTGACGCCGCTCGCCACGGTCACGGTGCAGACCCAGATCAACGGCCAGCTGGTCGATGTCGGCTTCAAGGAAGGGCAGATCGTCAACAAGGGCGATTTCCTCGCCCAGATCGATCCCCGCCCCTACCAGGTCGCGCTGGAGCAGGCCCAGGGCCAGCTCGCCAAGGACCAGGCCGCGCTCGCCGACGCCAAGCTCGACCTCGCGCGCTACGAAAAGCTGGTGGCGCAGAACTCGATCGCCGCGCAGACGCTCGACACCCAGCGCGCGACGGTGGCGCAGGATGAGGGCACGGTGCAGGTCGATCAGGCGCAGGTCGACGCGCAAAAGCTCAACCTCGTCTATTGCCACATCACCGCCCCGGTCGCCGGCCGGGTCGGGCTGCGCCAGGTCGATCCCGGCAACTACATCCAGACCAGCAGCACCACCGGCATCGTGGTGATCACCCAGCTGCAGCCGATCTCGGTCATCTTCACGCTGCCGGAGGACAGCCTGCAGGCGGTGCTGAAGCAGGTGCATGCCGGCCAGACGCTGGTGGCGACCGCCTATGACCGCACCGGCAACAACAAGATCGAAGCCGGCCAGCTGGCGACGATCGACAACCAGATCGACACCACCACCGGCACGGTGAAGCTGCGCGCGACCTTCCCCAACGCCGCGTCCGTCTTGTTCCCCAACCAGTTCGTCAACATCAGGCTTACCGTCGACACGCTGAAGGGCGTCGACATCGTGCCGCAATCGGCGATCCAGCGCGGCGCGCCCGGAACCTTTGTCTATCTCGTCAAGCCGGACGACACGGTGACCGCGACCACGGTGACGCTCGGCCCGGATGACGGCGAGAACGTCGCGGTGCTGAAAGGGCTCAACCCCGGCGACAAAGTCGTCACCGACGGCGCCGACCGGCTGAAGGACGGGGCGAAGGTCGTCATCACCGAAGGCGCCGGCAAGGGCGGCCAGCCCTCGGGCCAGCCGAACGGTGCGCAGGGTCAAGGCCAGCACGGCCAGGGGCAAGGCCATGGTCAGGGGCGTCCGCCGCAGGGCAACCCCGGGAGCGAAGGCCAGGCGCCCGCCCAGGGGCAATCTCCAGGCCAAGCTCCCGCACCGGCCGCGGGTCAGCCTGCGGCGCCCGCCAACGGGAGCAACGGCGGGTAGGGTCGTCTTCATGGGTCGCCGACATCAACCCCCACCCCAACCCTCCCCCGCGCGCGGGGGAGAGGGTAGGCCCCCGTCGTGAGCCCGTCGCGGCCGTTCATCCTGCGGCCGGTGGCGACGTCGCTGCTGATGGTGGCGATCATGCTGGTGGGCATGGTCGCGTACCGGTTCCTGCCGCTGTCGGCGCTGCCCGAGGTCGACTACCCGACGATCCAGGTCACGACGCTCTATCCCGGCGCCAGCCCGGACGTGATGACCGGCTCGGTCACCGCGCCGCTCGAAGTGCAGCTCGGGCAGATGCCGGGCCTGCAGCAGATGTCGTCGGTGAGCTCGGCCGGATCGTCGCTGATCACGCTGCAGTTCAACCTCAACCTCAGCCTCGACGTCGCCGAGCAGGAGGTCCAGGCCTCGATCAATGCCGCCGGCAACCTCTTGCCGTCCGACCTCCCGGCGCCGCCGATCTACGCCAAGGTCAACCCGGCCGACGCGCCGGTGCTGATCCTGGCGCTGACCTCGAAGACGATGCCGCTGACCCAGATCGAGGATCTGGCGGATACGCGGCTGGCGATGAAAATCTCCCAGCTCGCCGGGGTCGGTTTGGTGACGATCAGCGGCGGTCACCGCCCGGCGGTGCGCATCCAGGCCGACCCGCGCAAGCTCGCCGCGCTCGGCCTCAACATCGACGATCTGCGCACCACCCTCGGCAACGCCAACGTCAACCAGCCGAAGGGCAATTTCGACGGGCCGAGCCGCTCCTACACGATCAACGCCAATGACCAGATCCAGAGCGCTGCCGACTATGCCGGGCTGGTGGTCGCCTACAAGAACGGCGCGCCGGTGCATCTGTCGGACGTGGCCACCGCGATCAACGCGTCGGAAAACACGAGGCTCGCCGGGTGGATGAACACGACACCGGCGGTGATCGTCAACGTGCAGCGCCAGCCGGGCGCCAACGTGATCTCGGTCGTCGACAGCATCACCTCGCTGCTGCCTTCCCTGCAGGCGTCGTTTCCGCAGGCGGTCGACATCACCGTGCTGACCGACCGCACCAACACGATCCGCGCCTCGGTCGCCGATGTCGAGTTCGAGCTGGCGCTGGCGATCGTGCTCGTCGTCGCGGTGATCTTCCTGTTCTTGCGCAGCCCGTCGGCGACGCTGATCCCCTCGCTGTCGGTGCCGCTGTCGCTGGTCGGCACGTTGGCGATCATGTACCTGGCGGGGTTCAGCCTCGACAATCTGTCGCTGATGGCGCTGACCATCTCGACCGGGTTCGTCGTCGACGACGCGATCGTGATGATCGAGAACGTGTCGCGCTATATCGAGCAGGGCGACCCGCCGCTGCAGGCCGCG
>JASHUW010000252.1 GCA_030039815.1 Alphaproteobacteria bacterium | reverse complement strand
GTGCCGTCCTTGAAGCCCATCAGGTTGCGCGGCGTCTGGTCGGTCTTGAAATTCGGCAGAAAGCCGGTCTGCGCCCAGCGTACCTGCGCGACGTCGTCGGCGAGCCGTGCGAGCTGTCGCACCGCGTGAAACGCCACTTGCGGGTCGTCAGCGCAAGCCTGGATCGAAAGGTCGCCGCCGGTCTGCTGCGCCACCAGCTCGTCGCCGGCGAAATGCGGCAGGTCGATCAGCGCTTCCGGGCGTTGCTTCGCGAGGCCGTAGCGGTCCTTGCCATCCTTCTCGAAGAGGCCGGCGCCGAAGCCGAAGGTGAGGGTCAGCCGCGCCGGCGAGAGGCCCTCGGCCTCGCCGCTGTCGGAGAGCGCTACCGTGGTCGGGGTCGGCTCGCTGCTGGTG
Organism: Alphaproteobacteria bacterium; assembly: GCA_030039815.1. Classification (GTDB taxonomy): domain Bacteria; phylum Pseudomonadota; class Alphaproteobacteria; order ATCC43930; family CGMCC-115725; genus DATARH01. The sequence goes on along the minus strand of JASHUW010000252.1, from coordinate 4,918 downwards.
GTCGTCACTGTGGTGCTGGACGTGTCGTAATTGTAGGCGAGTTCGGTGCGGGTGAAGGCTTCGATCGGCTGGCCGCGGGCGAGCCGCGCGGCCGCATTGGTCCAGGCCTTGAGCACGGCAACGACGTCGTCGCGCTTCTCGGTCGTCAGATCGAGCGCGGCGAAATAAGTGTGGGCCTGCGACGGGGTGAGGATGCCGCCCTGGTTCCGGCCCCAGAACGGCTCGGCCTGCGCTTCTGGCGCCGGCGCGGCCGGGTCGGTTTTGGCGAGCGCGGGTGCGGCGCCCTCCGCCGTCAGCGCGGCGCCGGCCGCGGCGAGCCCCGCGACACGGGTGAAAAAGCCGCGGCGGGTCGCGCCCGCCCGGCCGCGTCTCCCCGTCATCGCTCTGCCTCCATCAGCGTGTTCACGTCGTCCTCGACGTAATAGAAGCCCTTGCCGTCGGGCGTCATGGCGATGCCGAACAGGTCGCCGTTGCCGGGCGGCGACTGCGCCGGGTTGGTGTCGATCCACTGGGCGTAGATCTGCTTGCCGCTCGCCGGGTCGATCTCGACGAGCTGGCCGTTCTTGGCGTTGCAGGCCAACAGATGACCCTCGGGCGTCAGGGCGAGCGCCAGCGGACGCTGCAGCAATCCGTCCTTGGTCACGGTGCGTCCGGTCCCGGCGCTGTCGCGCCGCGACAGGGCGTCGGCAATGGCGATGATCTGGTTGTTGACCGCGTCGGACACGTAGAGCGTCGTGCCGTCCGGGGCGAGCGCCAGCCCGGTTGGGCCGATCAGGAACACATCGCGATCGGCGCGCGCGCTGAGCCCGCTGGCGACGACCGTCTGGCCGGTGACGGTCGGCGGGCCGCTCGCCGGGATCGACAGGTCGATGCGCAGCACGGTCTGTTTGTTGACGACGACGGGATAGCCGGTTTTCGGATCGCGCACCTGCCAGGCGGGAATGTCGAACCCGGCCATGCTGACGAACAGCGTCGCGGTCGAGCCGCGGTCGATCACCGCCATGTTGCCCCAGGGATCATTGATGTTGGGGCCGGTCCAGGTGGTCGCGAGATTGCCGTTGCTGTCGAAGACGATGAGGCAGCCGGGGCCCTTGGTGCCGGTGGTGCCGTCCTTGCTCGGCGTGCTGCCGACGATGATCCAGCCGCTCTTCAGCATCGTCATCGCCGTCGTCAGCCCGACGCCGCCCGGGCACTGTGCGAGGTTCTGCGGCAGCTTGGCGAAGGTGAAGGTCTTGCGCGTCGACGGGCTGTAATCGACGATCGTCGTGCCGGTGCCTTGCAGATTGGACAGATTGTTGAAGTTGTCGACCAACACGTCGCCCTGCTGGATCTTGCCGGACGACACCGGCGCGATCACGACCGCATAGGGGTTGAGGTCGCCGTTGTCGGTAACCGTCGAGGTGCGGGTAATGTGCTTGTGGATGGTTTCGAGCAGGCCTTGAGAATCCGCCCGAGCAGGGCTCGGCGCCGCCGCGCCCGCAAGCAGGGCGGCAAAGCCGACGAGGGAAACCAATCGCGTCAACCGGGTCATCATCTTTCTCCCGCAGTCGCGATGCTGCGAATGAGTGGCAATAACGATAAGAATGAGTTGCAGTCGCGTCAAGTATGTCAAGCGCAACAGCGGCAATCTTGCGCGCCCTCAGAACAGAATGTTGGTGCGCACCCCGAGCACGGCCTCGTCCTTGACCCGCGCCGTCCCGCTCGCGTTCGCGATTCCGCCGCCGGGATTGAACACGTACTGGACGTCGGGCTGGAGCATCAGCCACGGAGCCACCGCGTACTGGTAGGTGACCTCGACGAAAGCCTCGTTGCTCCGCGTCGGGGTGAAGGCGCCGGTGTAGAACTGCGTATCCTGGTCGAACGCGGCCGCCTGGCCGCTGACCTTGGCGAAGCCCATGCCGATGCCGAACGTGTCGTCGTCGCGGTGCAGGAACGGTTCGTGGAAGATCATCCCGGCATTGAGGCTCATATCGATCAGGTTGCGGCCCTCTTCGGGCGTGCCCATGGCGCGGGCGAAAAGATTGATCGTGCGGTCGGCTTCCTGGGGGTCGACCCAAACCAGCTGGTCGGCGACGGCGTAGATGCTGTAGTCGCCGCGATGCTGCTGCGGGATGCCGGTCGTCGCCGGATTGGCCAGCGACAACCCGGTATTGTCGAAGCGCAAATCGTTGAAATGCTCGGTGTCGTACCAGAAGCCGAGCTTGTAGACGCGGGCTAGCGGCTGGCTCTGGTCGGCATAGATCATGCTGCCGAGCGCCGGATAGCTGTATTGCATCTCGGCGATGATCAGCGCGCCGCCATTCAAGGGAAAGCTGGTGCCCGACGAATTGGCCAGCTGCGGGTCGCCCGTGACGCCGTTCTTGACCGGGCTGCCGTTGAACACGCCGACAAGGAAGGTCAGCGGGTCGATCGGCCGCCATTTGCCGCGTATGCCGAGCGCCGACAGCGGATAGGCGGGACCGCCACCCGGTAGGTCGGCCGACGGCACCATCGGCCAGCCGAACATCGTGTTGACGAAATAGGACGCGTTCTGGCTGACGATGAATTCCTGATCGAGGCTCTGCTGGCCAACCCGGATGTCGCCGCGGTCCTCTTCGAGGAATTTCTGGTCGTACCAGAGCTCCCACAGGCGGGTGGCGCGATCCGCCTCGATGCCGCTCGCGGTCTGCAGCGTCCCGAGATTATCGGCGCTTAGATCGCGGCCGTGGATTTGCAGCGCGCTGACGTTGAACGTGCCGCCATACCAGTCGAAGGCGCGGTTGGTGTCGAGCTGCAGCAGCATTTGCGTCAGCCCGTCATACTCGAACCCCTTGTGGAGGCCGCCGGTGACGTTGCCGAGGACCTCGCTCGTCTCCTGCAGCGCGAGGGAGACGCCGTACTGGCTGAGGAACGGCCGCAACCCACCCATATTGCCGAGCAGGAAATTGGTGCGCGCCAGGCCGCTGATGAAATCGGGGCCTTCGATCGTCGAGGGGGTTTCGCCGGGCTGAAGCTGCTCCTCGGTCGGAACCTGGATCTGCGGCGGCGCCGCGCGAGCCGGACCGGCCCACAAACCCACCGCGGCAAGCGCGCCGAGCGACGCCGCGGCCGCCACGGCGCGACGCCGCGATTGCACGACCTTGCCGGCGAGAACCCAGCCTTCCGATTGCCCAATCATGCCCGTCGCCCGATGTCCTTCACAAGCTAACAACCTGGACGATATCGATAATCATTCGCATCACACAAGCGAATAATTCGCATTCTCGATTCGAAGCGATGAGACAATTCTGGTCGGCGTCGCGAACGGGCTATTGCGAGATCACCACGCCTTGCGCGGTGTCCGAATGGTATTCGCCCATGAACGGATAGCGGCCGGGCCCGAGCGGTCGCAGGTGGATGGTGCCGTAGGTGCCGCCGACGATGACCTTCTCGACCTGGAGGGCCGAGGAGTCGAATTCCTCCGGCGTCGGGTCCTCATTGGTGATCTTGAGAATGACCGGCTTGCCGGTCGCGATATGGATTTCCGCCGGGCTGAACCGATGGTCCTTGAGCGTGATGGCGATGGTCGGCACCTCGTCGGCGACAGCAGCCATAGCCATAGCCGCAAACGCCAACACGCAGACAATCGGCAGCCAGCGGAATTCCCAGGTCATTCCCGCCTCTTGATCTTGCATGAGGCTTATAAAAGCGGCGGTCTAATTGCGAGTCAATCTCAATCGCAACCGCCTCTTTAGCGCCGCTCCTTGAAGAACGCGCGCAACAGCGCGCCGGCGCGGCGCTCGTCGATCCCGCCATAGACTTCCGGCCGGTGATGGCAGGTCGGCTGGGCGAAGATGCGCGGGCCATGCTCGACTCCGCCCGATTTCGGGTCGTAGGCGCCGAAATAGAGCCGGCGGATGCGCGCCAGCGAAATCGCCGCGGCGCACATCGGGCACGGCTCCAAGGTCACATAGAGGTCGCAGCCGTCGAGCTGCTTCTGCCCGAGCGCGGCGGCGCCGGCGCGCAGCACCAGCATCTCGGCATGCGCCATGGCGTCGTTGCCGGCTTCGACCTCGTTGCCGGCCACGGCGATGACGGCACCGTCCGGTCCGACCAGGACCGCGCCCACCGGCACCTCGCCGCGCCACCCGGCCTTCTCGGCCTCGGCGAAGGCCAGTGCCATCGGCGGTTCCGCGCGCTTGGTCATTGCCGCAACGGTTGCCCCTCGCTATGTGCTCTCACAATGAACGACGCTGCCCCGCAACGCATCGCCAAAGTGCTGGCCCGGGCCGGGCTGTGCTCGCGCCGCGATGCCGAGCGCTGGATCGCCGAGCGGCGGGTTTCGGTCAACGGCGAGGTGCTGACGAGCCCGGCGGTCAATGTCGGCGACAATGACGACATACGCGTCGACGGCGCGCCGCTACCCGAGAAACAGCGCCCGCGGCTATGGCGCTACCACAAGCCGGCGGGCCTCGTCACCACGCATCGCGACGAAAAGGGCCGCGCCACCGTGTTCGCGGCGCTGCCCAAGGAATTGCCGCGCCTCATCTCGATCGGCCGGCTCGACCTCAATTCGGAAGGGCTGCTGCTGCTCACCAATGACGGCGCGCTGGCTCGCCGGCTCGAACTGCCGGCGACCGGGTGGCTGCGGCGCTACAAGGTGCGGGTGCACGGCATTGTCGACCCGGCGCGGCTGGCGGCCCTGGAAAAGGGCGTCACCATCGACGGCATCGCCTATGGCTCGATCCGCGCGCAACTCGAACGCCAGCAGGGGTCGAATGCCTGGCTCGCGATGTCGCTGCGCGAGGGCAAGAACCGCGAGGTGCGGCGCGTGCTCGAACATCTCGGCTATCCCGTGACCCGGCTGATCCGACTTTCCTATGGCCCGTTCCAACTCGGCCGGCTCGAACGCGGCGGAATCGAGGAGGTGCCGAAAAAGGTGCTGGACGAGCAATTGGGG
>JASHUW010000251.1 GCA_030039815.1 Alphaproteobacteria bacterium | reverse complement strand
GGCGCCGCCGGGTGCGGCAGCGGCGGCAGGTTGTCGCGGATCGCGCTATCGAGCGCCGCGGCCCGCCCGACGCCCGGCGCGGGCGGCAGCGCCTTCGTGTCGGTATAGGCGATCGCCGACACTGTCGGCTTGCCGTCGCAGGGCTGAATCGGCGCGCTCACCCAGGCGGTGTTCGAGAACAGACGCGGCTCGGTGATCGGTTGCTGCGGCGGCAGCGACGCCAGCGCCAGGATCAGCTGCGCCTCGCGCGCGGGATCGACCAGCGCATCCATCGACAGCGAGCTCTCGGGCTTCACCCGGCCCATCGCCACGGCCATGACGTGCGGCATCTTGTTGTAGCAGGCCTCGCGGTCGGACCCGACCGCGCGAATAAAGGTCGGGTCCGACTCATCGCAAATCTGAAAGGCGTTCTGCTTCACCGGCTCGAGCGGATACATCTGGTGGTAGAGCTCGCGCGGATGGATCGAATACGCGCCGAGCGCGGCGAACAGCGCCGCCGTCACCACCACCACGGCCTGGCGCGAGCGCCGGCCGAGGCTGAGGCCGATCCTGTCGAGCATGTTAAAATCCCGCAGCCGAGCCGCCGCATGCTTCTAGCAGCATGACAACGGCGATCCAACACGCATTTAAGTTTAATGCCGCGTAAACACGGCGGGAACAACGTCACGGAGGTGCGGGCAGGACTAAAACCTTGCGACCGCAAAGAAGATCGGCCGGGCGGCGCCCGGCCGTTTCTGCGAGCACCTGTGCTATTGCGCGGCCGCGTTCTCGGTTGCGCCGAGGCTCGACGCGCGCGCGCCGCCCAGTGTTCTGTCCATCTGCTCGATCGAGACGCCCTTCGTTTCGATCCCGAGCAACACAAAGGCGAGAGCCGCCTGCCCATACCAGAAGGCGAGGAACAGCAGGGCCGGGAAGATCTGGTCGAGCGTCGCCTTGGGCGTGATGTAGTTCGACGAGCCGATCACCAGCGCTAGACCCAGCGGGCCGATGATCTTGCCGAGATTGCCGACGCCGTAGCTGAACCCCATGCCGCTGGCGCGCAGCCGGTTTGGCCATACCTCGGCAATATAGGGGCCGATGATCGCGTAGCTGGCGTCGCCGAAGAAGCGCTGTGCCATGATCAGCACGAAAAACACCGACACCGTGCCGACGTAAACGTCATGCAGATACCCGGCGAGCGCCATCGTCACCGCGCCCATCATGCCGATCAGGAACCCCGACCAGCGCCGACCGAGCGCATCCGACATCCACGACGCGACGCCGCGGCCGCAAACGCCGAGAATGCCGACCCAGATCATCAGGTATGACGCCTCGGCCGGCGTGATCTTCAGCACCATCACGAAGAGCGCGGTGATCCACATCAGGATGCCGACGCCGCCCGTCTGGCTCAGCGCCACGGCGCACGCGGCCGCCATGCTGCGCGGGTAGCGGAAGAGCTCGCTCCACGAGGTCTTCTCGACCGCGATCTCCTGGGCGACCGCGGGCAGCTCGATCTCGCGCGGGTCGCATTGCAGCGCCCAGGCGAGCGCCTTGCGCGCCTCGTCGAGCCGGCCCATACGCATCAGGAAGCGCGGCGATTCCGGGATCCAGAAGCGGATCATCAACACCAGCAGCGCCGGGGTCAGGCCGATGAGGAACAAGCCGCGCCAGCCGATCTTCGGCGCGAGATAGGCGCCGCAAACGGCACCCAGCACGTTGCCGGCAGGCAACAGCACCGTGGTCAGCCCGGCGACCCATCCGCGCTTGTAGGTCGGGACGAATTCCTGGACGAGCGGAATGTCGACCGCGATCAGCCCGGCATTGCCGAAGCCGACAAAGAAGCGGAAGAAAATGAGGAACAGCCAGCCCGGCACCCAGCCGTCATTGCCGGGCGTGAAATACATGACGCCGGTGGCGACCGCGACATTGAGCGCGGTCAGGATGAACACCTTCCGCCGGCCGATCAGGTCGCCCATCCAGCCCCAGAAGAAGGCGCCCGGCACGGCGCCCAACCCCGCCGAGGTCAGGATCAGCGCCGACTGGCCATAGGTCAGCTGCCAGTCCTTCAGGATGAAGGCCAGCACGTAGCCGATGAGAAAGAAGTCGAAAAAATCGAGCATATCGCCGACGCCGGCGGTGGCGATGATCTTCCACTGGTTCGCCGTCAGCTTTTCCTGCCGTTCCAAACGTTCGAGCATTTGCCTCGCCTCCCCTCGATGGCCGGGCGAAGGACGGACAGGCGCACGTCGGGAGGGCGCGGGAACCCGCGTTCCGAAGCCCCACAACGTGCCGCCCGGCGCCATCGCCGAAGCCGACACATTCCTGTTCGCATCGCGGGGCGCTACTCCGCCCCTTTTCCGCTCGCCTGGGCCAGCTATTCAGATAGTTATATCAGATATGCGAAAACGCGAAACGGTCGATGCCCGCGTGAAATGAAATCGGCCGGGCGAGGCGCCCGGCCGATTTCTCGCATAGCGGCGCGGCGGGCTATTCGGCAGCGCTTTTCGCGGTCGCCGCGCCGCCCATCTGAGCGTCGATCTCGTCGATCGTGCGGCCGCGCGTCTCGACCGCGATCAGCCAGAAGGCCAGCGCGCCGAGCACATACCAGGCGGCAAAGTAGTTGAAGCCGGGGATCAGCGCGTCGAGCGTCGCCTTGGGGCTGACGTAATTGTCGGAGCCGGCGATGAGCGCGAGGCCCGCCGGACCGATGAACTTGCCGAGATTGCCGACGCCATAGACGAGACCCATGCCGCTGCCGCGCAGCCGGGCCGGCCACAGCTCGCCCATATAGGGCCCGACGATCGAGTAGTTGCCGCTGCCGAAGAAGTTCTGGACGACGATCATCCAGAAGAACATCGAGGCGGTGCCGACGTAGACGTCGTGCAGATACCCGGCAAGCGACATGAACAGCGCGCCGGTCAGGCAGCTGAAAATGCCCGACCAGCGCCGCCCCCACGCATCGGAAATGTAGGAGCAGAAGAAGCGTCCCAAGATCGCCGAGATGCTGACCGAGATCACCAGCTTCGAGGCCTCCGGCGGGGTGATCTTCAGCACCATGACGAACAGCGTCACCATCCACAGGGCGAGCGCGACGCCGCCGGTCTGGGTGAGGCCGGTGAGGCAGCCGGCGACGATGCTGCGCGGGTATTTGAAGAGCTCGACCCAGCGCGTCTTCTCGATCTCCTTGGGCATCGGCGGCAGCGTGATCGTCGCCGGATCGACCATCAGCGCCCAGGCGAGCGCCTTGCGCGCCTCTTCAAGGCGGCCGCGCCGCATCAGCCAATGCGGCGATTCGGGAACCCAGGCCCGCACGTAGAGGCACAGCAGCGCCGGCAACAGCCCGACCGCGACGAGACCGCGCCAGCCGATATAGGGCGCGGCGAAGGCGCCGAGCAGCGCCGCGAGCAGCGAGCCGGCGGGGAGCATCGTCGTGGTGAGGCCGGTGAACCAGCCGCGCTTATGCGCCGGCGAAAATTCCTGCATCAGC
>JASHUW010000250.1 GCA_030039815.1 Alphaproteobacteria bacterium | reverse complement strand
TGATCTTGCGACCGAGAAAGGTCAGCGCCGCGGGTGTCGCCTCCAGCGGCGCGATCGTGCCCGCTCCGGTGGTGGTGGTCGGGGCGGGACTCGGAACCTGGAGATCGGGGTGGGTCACGCGACCTAAACGCCGCCGGTAAGAGGCGACATGACGAACGGTTCGAGCAGTTTCCGCCCCTCCCCCGTCCATCGCTGCGCGATGGCCACCCTCTCCCCGTAAACGGGGCGAGGGGTAATGGCCCACTCCCTCTCCCCGCGAGCGGGGAGAGGGTTGGGATGAGGGGCAGCCGGTGACGGGACCAACGGGCCAGGACGCTAAGCCAGGACGCTAGGAGAGCGCTGACACTGTCCTTCGCTGCGGCGCGGCGCGGCCTTTGCGGTCGAGGTAGCGTCCGGTCAGCACCTCGGCGATCTGCACCGCATTGGTCGCCGCGCCCTTGCGCAGATTGTCGGCGACCACCCACATGGCGAGCCCGTTCGGCACGGTCGGGTCCTTGCGGATGCGGCTCACATAGACGAGGTCCTCGCCGGCGATCTCGGCCGGGGTGGCGTAGCCCTCGTCGGCGCGGTGATCGACGACGCTGATGCCCGGGAAGGCGCGCAGCGCCTTGCGCGCCTCCTCCTCGCTCAAGGGTCCCGCGAATTCGACATTGACCGCCTCGGCGTGGCCGATGAACACCGGCACGCGGACGCAGGTCGCCATCACCGCGATGTCGGGGTCGAGGATCTTGCGGGTCTCGACCGCCATCTTCCATTCCTCCTTGGTCGAGCCGTCGGGCATGAACACGTCGATATGGGGAATGACGTTGAACGCGATCTGCTTTGTCAGATGCTCGGGCTTGATCGGGTCATTGACGTAAACCGCGCGCGTCTGGTTGAAGAGCTCGTCCATCGCATTGCGCCCGGCGCCCGACACCGACTGGTAGGTGGCGACCACGACGCGCTTGATCTTCGCCGCGTCATGCAGCGGCTTCAGCGCGACGACCATCTGGATCGTCGAGCAGTTCGGGTTGGCGATGATGCCCTTCTTCTCGTAGCCCTTGATCGCCTGCGGGTTGACCTCGGGCACCACCAGCGGCACATCGGGGTCCATGCGCCATTGCGAGGTGTTGTCGATGACCACCGCGCCGGCTTTCGCGGCGCGCGGGGCGAACACCGCCGACACCTTGGCGCCGGGCGACGACAGCACGATGTCGACGCCCTTGAAGTCGAAATGTTCGAGGTCCTGCACGTCGAGCACGTCGTCCTCGCCAAACGACACCTGGCGGCCGATCGAGCGCGACGAGGCGAGCGCGATGACCTCGTCGCACGGGAATTCGCGCTCCACCAGCGACTGCAGCATTTCGCGCCCGACATTGCCGGTCGCGCCCACGACCGCTACTTTGAAGCCCATGAGTCCACTCCCTCCGGGAGCCGATTTTTGCCGACGGTTACGGGATGTGCCAGTGACTTACGCTGCCGACCCGCGGTTTACAAGCGCGGCACCGTCGCAGCTATTGTTTAATTTTGACCGAGCGGCACATCGCGATTGGGTTGCTCGTCGGCGCCGTATTGGTTGTCGCTGCCGCCGTCGCCGCCTCTCCATTCCCGGGATTGGTGTGGCGGATCGTGTACGAGGAGCTGAACCCATCCGCCATCTCCTGGGATGGAAAGACGGCGTGGCGACGCTGCGACAGCGCGATCGCCGGCGAAACGTCGTGGCCGTCGTCGTCCGGCGCGGCCTGCGAGGCGATGCACCTTTGCGCCAACGAGGCGCCGCTGTCGGGACCGCAAAAGGCCGTGCTGTTGCGGTTGATTCGAGCGACGCCCAGCTGCCAGGAACCGTAACGATGAGCCAACACGGATGACCTACAGCGAATTCTGGCCGCGCTACCTCAAGGCACACGCCGACCCGCGCACCCGCGCGCTGCATTATCTCGGCAGCGGCGCCGGCGTCGCGCTGCTCGTCGCCTTCGCCATGACCCGAGACTGGCGTTTTCTCGTCGCGGCGCCCATCGTCGGCTATGCCTGCGCCTGGTTCGGGCATTTCGTCTTCGAGCACAACAAGCCCGAAACCTTCGGCCACCCGCTCTGGTCGCTCTTCAGCGATTTCCGTATGCTGGCGCTGTTCCTCGCCGGGCGGCTCGCGGCCGAATTGCGGCGGGTCCCAAGGCGTTGAGCGAGGTCAAATGACGAGCGCGTTCCCCCTCATCGACGAGACCGCGGCGAGCCCCGAGGTCAAGGCCGTCTTCGACGACATCAGACAAACGCGTGGCACCGACTACATCAACAATTTCTGGCGCGCCCTCGCCAACGATCCCGCGACGTTGAAGCGCATCTGGGGCAGCCTCAAGGAGGTCATGGCGCCCGGTGCGCTCGACCCGCTCGTCAAGGAGATGCTCTACCTCGCGGTCAGCATCACCAATGGCTGCGCCTATTGCAGCCATTCGCACGGCGTCGCCGCCAAGGGCAAGGGCATGACCGAGGCCATGTTCGCCGAATTGATGGCCATCGTCGGCATGGCCAACCAGACCAACAAGCTCGCCGACGGCTACCGCGTGCCGGTAGACGAAAGGTTCGAAAATTTGTTCTGATGCCCCCGAGCCCAGCTGGCCCAATTGGGGAAAGGAGCCGAGGGTCGAAAACACCGGAGGAAAGCAATGGCTGCACAATTCGATCGCGCCGCCGAAGACCTCGGCAACGTTACGGCGCTCGAGCATCTCAATGTCGAGATCCCGAACCAGGGCCTCGCCAGCGATTTCTACTTGCTGGGCATGGGTTTTACCCGCGACCCCTATCTCTTCCCCGGCACCAACAACATGTGGGTCAATATCGGCAAGAGCCAGATCCACATGCCGACCGGTGAGCCGCTGGTGTTCCGCGGCCATATCGGCATCGTGACGCCGAGCCGCAAGGAGCTGCTCGATCGGCTGCACGCGGTCAAGAAGAACCTCGACGGCACCAAATTCTCCTTCAAGGAATTCAACGACCACGTGCTCGCGACCTGCCCGTGGGGCAACGAGTTCCACGTCTACGAGCCCGACACCGCGCGCTTTGGCAACATCAATCTCGGGCTGCCTTTTGTCGAGTTCACCGTACCGGAAAAAACCGCGAAGAAGATCGCCAAATTCTACCGCAAGGTGCTCGGCGCCAAGACCTGCATCGAAAAGAACGGCCACGGCAAGGCCGCGCACATCAAGTGCGGCCTGAACCAGGAGCTGATTTTCCGCGAGACCGACCAGCCGATCCCCGAGTTCGACGGCCACCATCTGCAGGTCTATGTCGAGGACTTTAGCGGCCCGCACGACAGGCTCCGGGCGCTCGACCTGATCACCGAGGAGAGCGATCGCTGCCAGTACCGCTTCGAGGACATCGTCGATGTCGATAGCGGCAAGGTGCTGTTCACCATCGAGCACGAA
>JASHUW010000017.1 GCA_030039815.1 Alphaproteobacteria bacterium | reverse complement strand
CTCGGCGCGCAACCGCGAGCGGTTGTCGGGTGAGGGGCTGGAGATCGATCAGCTGGTGTACGACCAGCTGCACCGCCTCGCCGGCAACCACTAGTGTGGTGGATCCGGCGGTCTCTTTTGCGAACTTCAAATCCGAAAACGGCGAATTTCGGATTCGGCGCGCTAGCGGATGATGCCGAGGCCGATGATCCCGGTGACAATGAGGTAGATGGCGATCACGTAATTAAGGATGCGCGGAACCAGCAGGATGATGATCCCGGCGATCAGGGAGACGATCGGCTGCAAATGGCCGATGCCGATAATCATGGGCGACGCTCCTTGTTGTCCCGGGCGGAGGGCTGCGGCCAACTCGCCGTCACCCGCGAACGTCAGACGTTTGCGGCTGTTCCGCGATAAGCATTAAGGTCGGCGGCGCGGTGAACCGCGCCGCCGACCCCTCATGAGAGATTACGGCGCGGGGCTAAGCGTGATCGAGGCGACGCCCGCGGCCACATTGAGCCCGGTATTGCCTTCGATGCTGAGCGGCTGCAGAGCGACCGTGTTGTTCGAGCCGCCGACCAGCGCGTTGGCGCCGAGCCCGACACCGACGGTGGCGCTGGCGGTGCCGCCGGCATAGGCGCCGCCGAGCGCGCCGGGGCGCATCACCGCGACCGGCGCAACGACGGTCCACACCAGGATGCCGCCCGAGGTGTATCCGATATCGGCACCGAACTTCGTGATGTTGCCGACATAGTGCTCAACCCGACCGAGGCCCGAGAAGGTGCAATTGAGCGCTTTTGACGAGCCGAAGATGAAGCCGAAGCCGCTGGCGACGTTGCAAGTCAGCGTTCCGACATTCACCGCGCTCTGTGCCGACGCCGGGCCGGCAAGCGCTGCGATACCGACGACCGCAGAGAAAAGGGCGGCAGTCACGCGCATTATTTTCGACATCTCGCTGCTCTCCTTTGTGAGCGATCGGACGACGCCTGGATGCGGGCGCGGCCGTGGCGGCAACAACTTAGCCGACACGTCGATATCGTCAAGGGCGTATCCCGCTGAGTTTATTGCCGTCGTCGTCATACGCTCGGTGGGCGAAACAAGTTCCTGAGATCGCGGCCGAAGCCCGGCAACGCCTCCGCCTCGCGGCGTTTGGCCGCGGCGGCAATGCGGTTTTCGCATGGCTCGGCGGGTTGTCCTACGTAATCTATCATTGCTGTGGCGCAATATCATTAAATAAGCTCTTCTCGTTGGATCGGTATTGCACTCGCTGCAGTCGTTGATGGCGAGCAAGCCCGAAGGTGTGAACAGCGGAGGCGTTTATGGCAAGCGATGTTGCGGTCGGACAAGCACTTCCCTGGTGGCGCGAACCCACCAAGGACCAATGGTTGGCGTGGGTAGCGGCCTGGCTCGGTTGGCTTCTCGACGCCTTCGACTTTACGATCTTCCTGCTGATCATGGTGCCGATCTCGAAAGATTTCGGCGTGCCGCTGGTCGATGTGCTCGCCATCTTCACCGTGACGTTGTGGGTGCGGCTGATCGGCGCGACCGCGTCGGGCTGGCTGGCCGACCGCGTCGGGCGCAAGACGCCGCTGATGATTTCGATCTTGTGGTACTCGATCTGCAACTTCATCGCCGGCTTTTCGCCGAGCTTCTGGTTCCTGTTCCTGTTCCGGGCGCTGCTCGGCATCGGCATGGGGGCCGAGTGGCCGGCCGGCGCCGCGCTGGCGATGGAAAGCTGGCCCGCCCGTTCGCGCGGCCTGATGAGCGGCATGCTGCAGGGCTCGTGGGGGCTCGGCTTCCTGCTGGCGAGCGTGGTCTACGGCCTGTTCTACCAGCAGATCGGTTGGCGCGGCTGCCTGTGGATCGGCATCCTGCCGGCGCTCGTCGTCGTCTACATTCGCAAGTTCGTCAAGGAACCGGAGGTGTGGAAGGAGAACCGGCAGAAGCAGCACGCGCAGAAGGAATTCAAGGTGCCGCTGATCGAGCTGTTCAAGCCGAAACTGCTGCCGAACACGCTGACCAGCTGCCTGTGGATGGCCAGCAGCTTTGTCACCTACTACACCTGCTTCGGTCTGTTCGCGACCCACCTGCAGAAGGATCTCGGTTTCGGTCCGGGCGCGGTGGCGCTGCCCAACGCGCTCTCGAACCTGGCGATCTTCATCTCGAGCTGCGTGTGGGGAACGATCGCCGACCGGATCGGCCGGCGCTGGGCGATGGTCATCCCGGCGCTGATCGGCATCCTGATCACGCCGTTCTATCTCGGCTTCTTCACGACGAGCTATCCCATCCTGGTTCTGGCCTTCACCATCCAGGGCTTCTTTGTCGGCAGCATCTACGGGCAGAACCCGAGCTACCTGAACGAGCGGTTCCCGACCGAGGTGCGGGCCACCGCGGCCGGCTTCTGCTACCACCAGGGTGCGATCTGGGGTGGGCTGTGCGGTCCGCTGCTCGGCATGTGGGCGGCCAGCGCCGGCGGCTTCTCGATGCCGATGCTGATCACGACGGTCGCGGCGCTTATCGTGTTCGCGGTCGCCGTGCTGATGGGACCGGAAACCAAAGGCACTGTCATGGTCTCGGACATCCAGCTGGCAGCGGCGGGCGACGACTAGAAACCCGCGGCAAGGGGGCGGAAAGGGCCTCTTCTCGGAGAGGCCCTTTTCATTTGCGCTCGACAAAGCTGCGGCCGATCAGCTGGCGGTGCAATTGGTTGGTGCCCTCCCAGATCTGCGTGATCTTGGCGTCGCGCAGGAGCCGCTCGACCCGGTTCTCGGCGATGTAGCCGGCGCCGCCGTAATGCTGCACCGCCTCGGTGGCGATGAGCATCGCCAGGTCGGAGGCGCGCATTTTCAGCATCGAGGCCTCCGGCCCGATATCGCCGATCCCGGCGTCGACGAGACCGGCGACATGCCAGAGCCAGGCCTCGCACATCGCCAGATCGGTGGCGAGATCGGCGAGCAGGAACTGGATGCCCTGGAACTCGACGATGCGCCGGCCCGACTGGCGGCGCTCGTTGATATAGGCGACGGCGTCGCCAAACGCGGCGCGGGCGATGCCGAGCGCATGCGCCGCGACCGACGGCCGCGACTTGTTGAGCGCGGCGAGCAGCAGCGGAAGGCCCTGGCCTGGCTCGCCGAGGACATTGGCGCGCGGCACGCGGCACCCGTCAAAGGCGAGGGCCGCGGTCGACGAGGCGCGATGGCCGAGCTTCTCCTCCTTGCGCAGGATCGAGAACCCCGGCGTGTGCTTTTCCAGATAGAGCGCGGTGATCGCGCCGCGACCATCCCCCAATTCGCTCCACTTGCCGAACAAGAGGATCAGGTCGGCGACGTCGCCATTGGTGATGAAGATCTTGCCGCCGTCGATCTGCACGCTGTCGTTGCCGACGGGCGAGAAGCGGGTCTTCATGCCGGTGGCGTCGGAGCCGGCCTCGGGCTCGGTGATCGCCAACGCCAAGAGCGCGCCCGCGGCGACGCGCGGCAACTGCCGCTGTTTCTGTTCCTCGCTGCCGAAATCGATCAGCGGCTTTGCGGCGTGGAAATTGGTCGCCCAGATGATCCCGGTCGAGGCGCAGGCGGCGGAAATCTCCCGCACGCAGGCGAGGTAGGCGGCATAGCTCATCCCGGCGCCGCCATACGCCTCGGGCACGAACATCGCGTTGAGGCCGAGCGCGTTGATCGCCTCGATGTTCTGCCAGGGGAATTCGGCCGCGCGATCATAGGCGGCGGCGCGCGGCGCGATCTCGTCGCGCGCCAGCGCCTTCACGCTATCGAGCACCAGCTGCTCTTCATCCGAGAGCGGCGGCAGCGCATCGAGCCGATCGAAGAGGGGTGTCATGATCTTCCCTCTCCGCCCATCGGGGGGAGAGGGTGCCCGCGGCAAAGCCGAGGGCGGGTGAGGTGGGCACGCTCGAACGCTTCTGGAATCCCCCACCTCATCCCGGCCTTCTCCGCCCCCGGGGGCGGAGAAGGGGATGCAGTTGCCGTCTCACTCATCCCGGAACACCGG
>JASHUW010000249.1 GCA_030039815.1 Alphaproteobacteria bacterium | reverse complement strand
CGAAGACCCGGCTGAAGCCCGGCATCTGGTTGCCCTGCTTGTCCGGCCCAAGCGAGGGCGGGTGCCGCTTCCAGGTGAGGCTGACGAACATCGTATGGTTGTCGTCCATCGGCACCCAGGCGCGGTTGTGCAGATGCTCGGTGAACTTGCCCTGCGGGGTTTGGGTCCAGAACGGCAGCATGAAATTGGCGAAGCGCCAGTAGGTCTCGCCCGGCTTGCCGTCGCGGAACGCGGTGTACATCGTGCCGGTCGGAGTGTCGGTGACCTCGTAGTCCGGGGCGCGATTGGTGACGGTGTATTTGAAGAGGCTGTCGTCGGGGACGATCTCGGGGTCGATCGCGCCGGCGTGCAGAAAGCCGAAATGGCAGGTGTCGATATCGCCTTCGAGCGCCTGCAGCCAGTTGCACTCGCGCTGGACGAAATTGATCGTGACCTCGCTTTCGGGCAGCAGGGTCGCCTCGATCTGCGGCAGCGGCGGCGCGGCCTTGCGGTCGCCCATATAGACCCAGATTAGGCCGTTGCGCTCGACCGCCTTATAGGCCTTGGCCTTAACGAGATGCTTGAAGTCGCGCGCTGGCGGAACGCTCGGCATGTCGACGCAATTGCCGTCGGCGTCGAATTTCCAGCCGTGATAGACGCAGCGAATGCCGTTTTCCTCGTTGCGGCCGAGGAAGAGCGAGGCGCAGCGATGCGGGCATTTGTGATCCATGACGCCGACGCGGCCGGATGAATCGCGGAACGCGATCAGCTGCTCGCCCAGGAGCATCAGCCGCATCGGCTCGCCGTCGGCCTTCAGCTCCGACGACATCGCCGCCGGCAGCCAGTATTGCCGCATCAACTTGCCCATCGTCGTGCCGGGGCCGACACGGACCAGATCGTCGCTGTCTTTTTGGCGCATGTGCGTGTCCCTTGTTTCGTGTCGTTAGCCTGAATCGATCGTCGTTCCTGCGAAAGCGCGAATCACTAGGGTCCCCGATCCGTCGCTCGCCCCTGGGCCCCGCCTGCGCGGCGGAAACGAGAAAAGGTTGTAGGGACCCGAGCAAACCTAAGCCCAAAAGGCAAAGCCGAGGCCGGTGCCGGTGCCGGCCGGGGTCCGATAGCCCGGCTCGTAATGCGACCATTCGAGCGACAAGTGCTCGACCGCACCGCCGACGCAAATCCAGTTGCGGATTTCCGAGCTGCCGGAGTTGAGCAGCTTACGCGGCAGGTTCTGGATCGCCTCGGCGTCCTTCTTCTTCAGCATGTCGAGAAAGCCGCGGTCGAGCGCCTCGTCGACGACGAAATGACTGAGCCCGCCCGAGGCGATGATGCCAACCCGCTTGTCGCCGGGATAGCTTTCGATCGCCTCGCGGATCGCCTGGCCCAGTCTGTAGCAGCGGCGCGGGGTCGGCTGGTTCGGCGGGTAGTAGGTGTTGATGCAGATCGGCACGATCGGCACCACCTCCTTCATGATCCGCCGGTGTACGAAGCCGATCGCGTGGCCCTCGCCTTCGCCCTCGGGGCAGGAATCGGAGGCGGCGATGTCGAACTCACCGTCGATCAGCCGGTCGATCAGGTGGCGCGCGAGGCCGCTATCGACCGGATATTCGCGCGGCACTTTCTCCTCGTGCCAGCGGGCGCTGGCGCGCCAGCCCCAGGTCGGGTTGGCGACCGGCGCCATCGGGACGTTGCGGATCGTCTCGCCGTAGTAGACGAGGATGCCCGGCATGTTGGCGGCGTGATAGAGTTCGTCCTGGTCGTCGCCAACGACGATCAGCGTGTCGAGCCTCGCCTCCTTGAGATAGTCGCCGAGCCGCGACATCGCGCTCTCGACCGCGGCGTGGCGCGTCGCCATGCGCTCGGGCGCGATCTGCGCGGCGATATCGGCCGGCGCGCGCTTCAGCTGTGCCTCATAGCTGGTGAGATTGCCGTCGGTGTCGAGCAACTCGGTGCGCTGCGTGTCGCGCTCGATAAAGCGCGGCCAGTCGGTCGGCGGCGCGTTCAGCATCGGCGTGTGCGAGGTGCCGATCCCCAGGACGAGTTTGGCCATGGCGCTCCTCCTCGAAGCCCCCATTGTAGCGCAAAACCGCCTGCCGGCTACTGTGGGGCTACTTCACGTGCGGCGCACAGGCGCTGTTCCGCGCGACGCAGGGAGGCACAGCACGGAATTGGGCGATGCGCTCGAGGAAGATCTGGCTCGCCGGATCGCCGGGGACGATCGACAGGCCATCGCGGAACCCCCTTCATCGCACTGCTCTGCGGCGACGCGAGCGGGGCCTTTACAGGCTGTCCTCGACCGTGCTGCGCCGCATGTCGCGGCGCTGCGCGAGGTCGTAGCGGCGGCCGCGATGCAGCACCGCGCGGTTGTCCCACATCACCAGATCGCCGGGTCGCCATTCGTGGCGATAGACGAACTGAAGCTGGGTCGCGTGCTCCAGCAAGTCGGCGAGCAGCACCCTTCCCTCGGGCAGCGACAGGCCCACGACATGCGTCGCGTGCGAGCCGATATAGAGCAGCTTGCGGCCCGAGCCGGCATGGGTGCGCACCAGCGGCCAGGTGACCGGCGGGATCGCGCCGGCGATCTCGTCCTCGCTCGGCGCAAAGCCGAGCGTCGCGCGCGAATGGTGCACATAATGCTCGGCCGCGCGGCTCTCGGCTTCGGCGCGCAGGCGCTCGGGCAGCGCATCATAGGCGGCGCGCATGTCGGCGAACTCGGTCTCGCCGCCCCAATCGGGGATCGCGCTGCAGTAAAGCAGCGAGAATTTAGCCGCCGGCTTCTTGTAGGAACTGTCGGTGTGCCAGAGGCGCGTCGCCATGTTGGAGAGGATGCGGCGATGGTTGCGGCCGGCGACGTTGCCCTCCTCGTCGAGGTTGGAGACATCGGCGAATTCCGGCCGCACCCGGCGATGCTGCCGGACCGCGAGGTGACGGCCCGGGTCCATCGGGCCGAGCCGCGCGGTGAAGGCAAGCTGCGCGTCTTCGGTGAGCTGCTGGTCGCGAAAGACGAGCACGGCATAGCGGTCCATCGCCGCCTCGATCTCGCGGATGGTCGCGGCGTCGAGCGGCGCGCGCAGATCGACGCCGCAAGCGCGGGCGGCAAACAGCGGATGCAGCGGCGATAACGTCAAAGGCATTGGGCTACCTTATGCCGGTGGCGGGCGGCGTGATAGCCTTAGGCAACCGACAAGGAGAGGAACATGCTGCGGAGCTATGAGGGCGGCTGTCACTGCGGGCGCGTGCGGTTCCGCATCGAGGTCGACCTCGACGAGACGCCGATCGGCGAGTGCGACTGCTCGATCTGCACCAAGAAGGGCATCCTGCATCTGCCGGTGGCGCGCGAGCGGCTCGAAATCCTCAGCGGCGCCGAAGACCTCACCACCTATACGTTCAACACCGGCGTCGCGAAGCACACGTTCTGCCGCCATTGCGGCATGCACCCGTTCTACCAGCCGCGCTCCGACCCGGAGAATTACAGCGTCAACGCGCGCTGCCTCGACGATTACGACCCCGAGACGATGAAATCGCGGCGCCTGTTCGAGGGCCGCAACTGGGAAGAGGCGTTCGCGCGGCGCGGCGCGGAATGGGCCTCGACACATTAAGGGGAGGGCCATGATCGAGACACGCGAAGGCGGCTGCCATTGCGGCCGGGTGCGCTTCCGCGCCAAGGTCGATCTCGACCGGCTGTCGCAATGCAACTGCTCGATCTGCACAAAAAAGGGCATCCTGCACCTGCCGACGGACCCTGCCGATTTCGAGCTGCTCAGAGGCAAGCACGCACTACGCGCCTATACCTTTGAGACCGGCCTGGCGCAGCACACCTTCTGCACCCATTGCGGGATGCACCCGTTCTACATCCCGCGCTCGCAGCCGCACCGGATCAGCGTCAACGCGCGCTGCCTCGACGGGATCGACGGGCCGAGCCTCAAGCCGTCGCGCTTTTTCGGCGGACGGAACTGGGAGGAGGCGCAGGCGAAGCGTCTCGCCGAAGAGAGCCTCGAGCCGCCCGACACGATGGGCGGACGGGCCGGCGCGCTGACCTTGCAGGCGATCCTCGACCGCGCGCCGGAGTAGGCCCTCTAGATCACCAACTCCTTGCCGACACCGCGCACGTCGATCTCGTAGTCGAGGCCCTGCACCGGCGGCCGGCAATAGTGCCAGGTGAGGCCGCCCGGCGCCGCGCCGCGGCGGATGAACTCGTCGGCGAAATGCGGGTGGATGTCGAAAATCGTGTAGAGCTGGGTCTCGGTCACGTCGGCCCAGCCCTTGTCGAGCGCGCCCATGCGTTGCTCCATCGCGCCGAGCACGAAGCGCGCCTTGTCGCGCATGCCCTCGGGCGACTGGTCGCCGAGCCGGATGATGCGCGGGCCGTAGGGTCCTTCGGCGCCGCCCGCCTCGCCGCTGCCGGCGACGACAAACCCGCCCGCCCCCGGCACGGTGTAGGAAAAGGCGTAGAAGCTCGGCTCCTTCGGCGGGTCGATCTCCGGACAGACATTGGAGCGCGCCACCGGGTTGATCTCGTCGTGGAA
>JASHUW010000248.1 GCA_030039815.1 Alphaproteobacteria bacterium | reverse complement strand
GGGCGAGCCAGCGACGTTCCGCGCGATGCATTTCAAGCAGTTGACTTATTTCATGTGGACCGGGGTGGCTCTTGGGGCCGGCAATCTCCTATTGACTCTGATCGACGACACGCTGCCCGGCGAGTGGATTTTCAAGCTGCTGACTTCCGCGATCTGGTTTGGCGTCGCGGGGGTCGCGTTCAACCAGCGCAGCAAGTTCCCGCCGGCCCAGCCCGCATAACCGCCGCTTCACCAGTCCTGGCGATAATGGCCCGGCGGTAGTGGCAAGAGCGACGCGTTCGTATTAAAAGAGCGCCCGCGACAAACCGGCGCGGTTGGTCGCTGCTGAGACAGCGCCGGTTGTTGGCCAGACATCGTTTCGGGAGAACAGCGGTGCGCGTCGCGACGGTCGAACGCAACACCAAGGAGACGCGGATCAAGGGCCGCGTCGATCTCGACGGCACCGGTGCGAGCGAGATCGCGACCGGCATCGGCTTTCTCGACCACATGCTCGACCAACTCGCGCGTCACAGCCTCATCGACATCACCCTCAAGGCCAAGGGCGATCTGCATATCGATTTCCACCACACCACCGAGGACACCGGGTACGTGATCGGCGAGGCCGTCGCCAAGGCCTTGGGCGACCGCGCCGGCATCCAGCGCTACGGCAGCGCGATGATCCCGATGGACGAAACGCTGACCCGCGTCAGCCTCGACTGCTCGAACCGGCCGTACCTGGTCTGGAAGGTCAATTTCTCACGCCCCAAATTGGGTGAGATGGACACCGAATTGTTCAAGGAGTGGTTCCAGGCCTTCGCCCAATCGGCCGGGGTGACGCTGCACATCGAGAACGTCTACGGCGAGAACAACCATCACATCGTCGAGTCGTGCTTCAAGGGGTTGGCCCGCGCCTTGCGACAGGCGGTCGAGATCGACCCGCGCCGTGCGGGAGCGGTGCCGTCGACGAAAGGGACGCTGAGCGGCGGCCTCAAATGTTGACGCTATGCTGACGGCAATCATCGATTACGGCTCGGGCAATCTGCGCTCGGCGGCAAAGGCGTTCGAGCGCGCCGCCGGCGAGCTTGGCGGTGACGAGAAGGTCACCGTCACCAGCGATCCGGACGAGGCCATCGCCGCCGACCGCATCGTGCTGCCCGGCCAGGGCGCGTTCGCCGAATGCCGGCGCGGGCTGGCGGCGGTGCCGGGACTGGAAGAAGCGATCGGTGAGGCGGTGATCGCGCGCGGCCGGCCGTTCTTTGGAATTTGCGTCGGGATGCAGCTGATGGCCGATCGCGGCCGCGAGTTCGAGGTGATCGAAGGGCTCGGTTGGGTCGGCGGCGAGGTCGTCGCCATCGAACCGGCCGACCCGTCCTTCAAGATCCCGCATATGGGCTGGAACCAAATAACCCTCGAACGTTCGCATCCGGTGTTCGATGGGATCGCTGAGGGGGCCCACACCTATTTCGTGCACAGCTTTCATCTGGCCGTCGCCGACCGGGCGAACCTCATTGCCACCGCCGATTATGCCCAGGCGCTGACCGCCGCGGTCGGCCGCGACAACATGGTCGGCACGCAGTTCCATCCCGAGAAAAGCCAGGTCACCGGCTTGCGGCTGATCGCGAATTTCCTCCGTTGGCGCCCCTAAGGGACGTGACATGAGCGACGTAAAAGTAAAAGCGAAGGTGACGATCGAACGGCTGACGCAGTTCGCCGGCACCGATCTCGACGATTTGTGCGAGGCGACCGAAACGGCGATCGTCGAGGGCGGCGGGTTCGGCTGGCTGAAGCCGCCGCCGCGTCAGGTGCTGGAGAATTACTGGAAGGGCGTGCTGCTGATCCCGGACCGTCGGCTCGTGGCCGGGCGGCTCGATGGGGTGATCGCCGGTTCGGCGCAGCTCTCGAAGGCGCCGCGCAACAACGAGGCGCAGCGCTTTGCCGGGACGATCACCAGCGCTTTTGTCGCGCCCTGGGCGCGCGGCCACGGCTTGGCGCGCGGCATCGTGCTGGAGATCGAGCGGCTGGCCCGCGAGGAGCTGGGCCTCGTGGTGCTCAACCTCGATTTGCGCGCCACCCAGCGCGCCGCGATCAGCCTTTACGAAGGGCTCAACTACCAGCGCTGGGGCACCCATCCCGACTACGCCTGGGTGAACGGCGAGATCGTGCCCGGTCATTACTACTACAAGCGCCTGGTCGAGCCGAACTCGTGATCCTGTTGCCGGCGATCGACTTGAAGGAAGGCCATTGCGTCCGCCTGGTGCGCGGCGAGATGGCAAGCGCGACCGTGTTCAACACGAACCCGGCTGACCAGGCCCGCGCCTTCGCGGCGTTCGGCTTTTCCTGGCTGCACGTCGTCGATCTCGACGGTGCCTTTGCCGGGGCCTCGGTCAATGGCGACGCGGTGCGGGAAATCCGCCGCGCGGTTCCCGCGATGAGGATCGAGCTTGGCGGCGGCATTCGCGACCGCGGTGCGATCGACGCCTGGCTCGATGTCGGCATCGACCGCGTCGTGCTCGGCACCGCGGCGCTGCGCGATCCGTCGCTGGTGCACATGGCGGCGAGAGATCACCCCGGCCGCGTCGTCGTCGGCATTGACGGCCGCGACGGCAAGGTCGCGGTCGAGGGCTGGGCCGAGACCAGCGAGATCGGGGTCGTGGAGCTGGGGCGCCGCTTTGCCGGCGCCGGGGTCGCGGCGATCGTCGCCACCGACATCTCCCGCGACGGCGCGATGAACGGCATCGACGCCGACGCGATCGCCGCGTTCGCCCGCGCGGTTGGGGTACCGATCATCGCCTCGGGCGGCGTCGCTTCGCTCGCCGACATCGCCGCGCTGAAGGCGCACGAGGCGGACGGCATCGCCGGCGCAATCATCGGCCGCGCGCTTTACGACGGGCGTATCGACCCGAAGGCGGCGCAAGCGCTCGCCGGGGGGGACGCGCCGTGCTGAAGATGCGCGTCATCCCCTGTCTCGATGTGAAGGACGGGCGCGTCGTCAAGGGCGTCAATTTCGTCGACCTGACCGATGCCGGCGACCCGGTCGAGCAAGCCAAAATCTACGACCGCGAAGGCGCCGACGAACTTTGCTTCCTCGACATCACCGCGAGCCACGAGAACCGCGATACGAACTACGACGTGGTGCGTCGCACCGCCGAGCAGTGCTTCATGCCGCTGACCGTCGGCGGCGGGGTGCGCACGGTCGAGGACATTCGCAAGCTCCTGCTCGCGGGCACCGACAAGGTGTCGATCAACACCGCCGCGGTCGCGCGGCCCGAATTCGTCCGCGAGGCGGCGCAGAAATTCGGCAGCCAGTGCATCGTCTGCGCGATCGACGCAAAGCAGGTGGGGCCATCGAAATGGGGTGTATTCACCCATGGCGGCCGCAACCCCACCGGGCTTGACGCGGTCGAATGGGCCTGCCGGCTCGCCGACTACGGTGCCGGCGAGATTCTGCTGACCTCGATGGACCGCGACGGCACCAAATCCGGCTTCGACATTCCGCTGACCCGCGCGGTGGCCGACGCGGTGCGCGTGCCGGTCATCGCCTCGGGCGGGGTCGGCACGCTCGACCACCTGGTCGAGGGCATTCGCGACGGCCACGCCACCGCCGTGCTCGCCGCTTCGATCTTCCATTTCGGCACATTCCGCATCGGCCAAGCAAAAGCCCATATGGCCGCCGCCGGCATCCCGGTGCGGCTTTAACTTGTTTGGTTCTTTAATTCGTCTTTCCCGCGCAAGCGGGAACCCAGGGGCAAGCGACGCGAGGGTTGCCCTGGGCCCCCGCCTGCGCGGGGGCGACGAGAAGGGGTAAGCCGTGCCAAATCAACTCGGGGATGCCCTCGCCCGGCTATGGGCGACGATCGAGGTGCGACGCGGCGCCAGCGCCGAAACCTCTTATACCGCGAAGCTGCTCGCCGCCGGCCCGGCCGGCGTCGCGCGCAAGCTCGGCGAAGAATCGCTCGAAGCGGTGATCGAAGCGGTGAAAGGCGACCGCGCCGCGCTCACCCGCGAGAGCGCCGACCTGCTCTATCACCTGCTCGTGCTGTGGGCCGCCGCGGGCCTTAGCCCCGACGACGTCGCCGCCGAACTCACAGGGCGCGCGGGCGTCTCGGGGATCGAGGAAAAGAAAAGCCGCAAGGGTTAACGCCCAGCAGTGCGCATCAAGAACGCTCCCCGGCGGAAGCCGGGGCCTAGTTTTCAGCTCTCGCGACGGCGGATGGGTGGGTCCCGGCTTTCGCCGGGGAGCGGTCACCCAAGCTAACTGTCGCCGAGTACTGACAGCGCGTGGCGAACGACCTTCTTGGTCAGGGTCGGGAAGGCGTAATCCTTGAACTGGTCCGGCCGCGCCCAGATGCCGTCCGGCGGCGACGCGGTCGTACCGGCCCAGATGGTGAGGTCGAGCAGGAAATGGGTGAAGCCGTGGTGCACTGTGCCCGGTAGCCTCTTCCAGCTCACCTTCGCGGGGGCGTGAGTTAGAGCTTCCGCGTCGCCCCATTCCGCCTCGCGCCAC
This sequence comes from Alphaproteobacteria bacterium, assembly GCA_030039815.1. Lineage (GTDB taxonomy): Bacteria > Pseudomonadota > Alphaproteobacteria > ATCC43930 > CGMCC-115725 > DATARH01. The sequence continues at coordinate 2,756 of JASHUW010000248.1, read as the reverse complement.
GGGGTCGACGGCACCTCGATCATGCCGCCGAGCAGGCCCTTTTCCTCACGCCGGCGCAGCAGCACCGCGCCGTCGGGCCGGGTCAGCCAGAACACGACGCCCTGGCGCAACGGGCGCTCGGGCTTCTCGCTGCGCGCCGGCAAATCCTCGACAAAGCCGCCGGCGCGCGCGATACACGGATCGCGCCACGGGCAGAGCACGCAGCGCGGCTTGCGCGGAGTGCAGATCGTCGCGCCCAAATCCATCATCGCCTGCGCGAAATCGCCGGCCCGGCGCGGCGGCACCAGCTCGCGCGCCAGCGCCCGCAGCCGCGGCTTCGCCGCCGGCATCGCCTCACGCACCGCGAAGAGCCGCGCGACGACCCGCTCCACATTGCCGTCGACCGCAGCCTCGCGCCGGTCGAACGCGATCGCCGCGATCGCCGCCGCGGTATAGTCGCCGATCCCCGGCAGCGCGCGCAGCCCAGCGACATCGTCGGGAAACCGCCCGCCATGGCGTTCGACCACGGCCTTGGCGCAAGCGTGCAGGTTGCGCGCGCGGGCGTAATAGCCGAGGCCCTGCCACTGGTGCAGCACCTCGTCGAGCGCGGCCGCCGCCAATGCCGAGACGCTAGGCCAGCGCGCCACGAATCGGTCAAAATAGGGCGCGACGGTGACGACCGTCGTTTGCTGCAGCATGATCTCGCTGAGCCAGACGCGGTACGGATCGGGGCGTGCGCCCGGCGCGGCGCGCCACGGCAGGTCGCGGCGATGCCGATCGTACCAGGCGAGCAGCGCGGTGGGGTCGGGTCGAGACAGGGACATGGATGAAGCGAGTCTAGCCCGCGCCGGCGACGCAAGCGAGCGCCACCCCGGCTTCCGCGCCGCCGGCGCGAGCGTGGCGCGACTCATCCGGCCGATCATGGCGCGGCATGGCGGCGGCGTTCTCGCACGGTTGAAGTCGGAATGGACCGCGATCGTCGGACCCGATATCGCCGCCGCCACTTGGCCGGAAGCGCTGGCGCGTGGCGGCACGCTGAAGCTGCGAGTCGAGCCCGCCAAGGGGCTCGAACTGCAGCACCGCGCGCCGCTGGTCATCGCGCGGGTCAATCTGTTTTTCGGCCGCGACGCGGTCACAAGGCTCGCACTGGTTCAGGGTCCGCTGCCGCTCGCCGCGTCGACCCGGCACGCGCCGCCCCGGCCGCTGCGGGCCGGCGAGGTCGCCGCCCTCGACGACCAACTCACCGCCGTCAAGAGCCCGGAATTGCGTGACGCCTTGGCTCGGCTCGGCCGTCGTGTGATCACCGCGCCGGATTGAGCGCGCGGTGATTGCAGGAGCCGAAGGAACCCTCTAACATCAACATCTGGTAGCAAGGACGCCCCCGATGCGTGAAATCTGGTTTGCGGCGATCGTCCTCCTCGCCCTGGGCGGGCCTTTCCCGGTCGCGGCGCAAGCCCCCGTGACGCCGCCTTCGGCTGCCGCCCAGGCGGCGGCGCTGAAGCTCACCCCGGACGACCGGATTCTCGGCAAGGCCGACGCTCCAGTCACGATCATCGAATATGCGTCGCTGACCTGTCCGCATTGCGCCCATTTCGATGTCGACGTGCTGCCCAAGCTCAAGGCGAAATGGATCGACACCGGCAAGGCGCGGCTCATCATGCGCGACTACCCGCTCGACGAGCCGGCGATGCGCGCGGCGATGGTCGCGCGCTGCGCGCCGCCCACCAAGTTCTATCCGTTCATCGACACGCTGTTCCACGACCAGCAGCAATGGATCATGTCGGGGGACTACAAAGCAGCGTTGCAGCGGCTGGCGCTGCTCGGCGGCATGAGCAAGAGCGAGTTCGACGCCTGCCTCGCCAACAAATCAATCGAGGACAAGGTGCTGCAAAGCCGGCTCTCCGGGACCCAACAGCTCGGGGTCGACGCGACGCCGACCTTCTTTATCAACGGCATCAAATTCGACGGCGCACCGGAGGAAGACGCGATGGACGCGGCGATATCGCGCGCCGCGGGGTCGTGACCGACGCATGCAGGTAGAGCGGCTCCGCCTCGCCGGGTTCAAATCGTTCGTCGATGCGACCGAGCTGCCGATCGAGCCCGGGTTGACCGGGATCGTCGGCCCGAATGGCTGCGGCAAGTCGAACCTCGTAGAGGCGTTGCGCTGGGTGATGGGCGAAGCGTCGGCGCGCCGATTGCGCGGCGGCGAGATGGACGACGTGATCTTCGCCGGCTCGGCGACACGCCCGTCGCGCAATATCGCCGAGGTGTCGCTGACGATCGACAATGCGACGCGCGACGCGCCGGTCGCATTCAACGAACGCGATGCGATCGAGATCGTGCGCCGCATCGATCGCGGGTCGGGGTCGAGCTACCGGGTCAATGGCCGCGAGTCGCGCGCCCGCGACGTACAGCTGCTGTTCGCCGATGCGGCGACGGGCGCGCATTCGGGCGGCATCGTCAGCCAGGGGCGAATCGGTGCGCTGATCGCCGCCAAGCCCAGCGAGCGCCGGTTGCTGCTCGACGAGGCCGCCGGCACCGCCGGGCTCTATCAGCGCCGCCATGAGGCCGAACTGAAACTCAAGGGCGCCGAAGAGAACCTGCTGCGCGTCGACGACGTGATCGCGACGATGGCCGCGCAGCTCGACGGGCTCAAGAAGCAGGCCCGCCAAGCACAACGTTATCGGCGGCTGTCGGAGCAGATTCGCCGCACCGAGGCGCGGCTGATGGACGCGCGCTGGCGCGATGCGCTGGCCGAGGTCGAACGCATCGCCGGC
>JASHUW010000247.1 GCA_030039815.1 Alphaproteobacteria bacterium | reverse complement strand
ATTCGGCACACATACCGGCCATCATGGCATGTACCGCCTACCACCCTGGACAGTATGCATGACTTGTACCGCGAACGCGAATCGCGGTTTGCCGCGCTGCAGCAATTTTTCTTTCAGCGTGTCATTCCGGGACATCGCGCAGCGATGAACCCGGAACCTATGAACACAGCCAGTGAATATCTTGGCGAGGTCTGTGTTCATGGGTCCCGGACAGCACGGCTCGCCCCCGGCTTGATCCCCGGATCAAGTCCGGGGAGGGGCTCGCCTAACTTCCGGGATGACGAATAAAAGGCGGCGGTAGCGCTAGCTCGCGGCTTTCGCCGGATGCCGTCGCCCGGCGAGATAATGCGCGCCGGCTGGGCCGCATTTCTCGGTATGTACCGTGCCAGCCGCCAGGCTGCACATGTCGCCGGCGCGGAAAGTCTCGGCCTTGCCGTGGCGGGTGATCGTCATCTCGCCGTCGACAAGTAACACGCAAGCGTCGAACTCATGCGCGTGCTCGGGGTTGAAATGGTCCGCCGCCATCGTCCGGTCGACGATCTCGGCGTAGCCTTCGGCCGCGCATTTCTTCTCGAATTCCGCCTGGTTCATCGGGTTGCTCCGCGTTGCGCACGGTTACCTTAGCATGAGCGCCGGCGGTCCGCCCAAACATCGTCGTGATCGCGCTGGGGGCATGGCTGGTATTCCTTGAAATCCGAACATAACGAGAACATATGGTATCGAAACATCCTCGCGACGGGTCATGCTGCACAGGCTGCCAGGGACAGGAGGAAGGGCGAGGGGTTGGCTCTATCGCTTGCTGCGCGGCGCGCGGCACCTGCTGATCCGGCGCGCCGCACCTCCTGTTATCGAGGCCGATAACAGGAGGATTACAGGAGGTGGCCTCCTGTTATTTAACGCGCTCTCACCCGATGCCGTACGTCTTCGCCCAGCCGAGCCCGGCGACGGTGTCGCCTTTGGGCCGGTATTCGCAGCCGATCCAGCCGTCATAACCGATCTCGTCGAGCAGATCGAAGAGGAACGGGTAGTTGATCTCGCCGATATCGGGTTCGTGCCGCCCGGGGGTGCCGGCGATCTGGATGTGCGGGTACAGGCCGGCGAGCTCGCGGATCGTCGGCGCCAAATCGCCGCGCATGATCTGCACATGGTAGAGGTCGAGCTGCAGTCGCAAATTCGGCCGGTCGACCGCCTCGATGATCGGCATCGCCTGCGCCGTGGTGTTGAGGTAGTAGCCCGGGATGTCGCGCGTGTTGATCGGCTCGATGATCGCGGTGATGCCCTCGCGCGCCAGCCGGTCGGCCGCCCAGCGCAGATTGTCGATGTAGGTCGGCAACGCCTCGATCTTGTCCCGTCCCTCGGGCCACAGCCCGGCCATCGCATGGATGGTCTTGCACTTCGTCGCCCGGGCGTAGGGGATCGCGGTCTCGACGGCGGCCATGAACGCCTGCTGGCGACCCGGAAGCGCGGCGAAGCCGCGCTCGCCCTTCGCCCAATCGCCCGGCGGCAGGTTGAACAGCGCCAGGGTCAGCTTGTTCTTCTCCAGCTTTTCGGCGATGACCTCGGGCGGGTAGTCGTAGGGAAACAGGAACTCGACGCCCTTGAACCCGGCCTTGGCGGCGGCGTCGAACCGGTCGAGGAAATCGACCTCGTTGAACATCATGCTGAGATTGGCGGCAAATTTCGGCATGCGAGCAGCTCCTCAACTTCCCCTCCCGCGTTCCCGGACCTGATCCGGGGCTTGACTCGCGGGTCCACGTCTTGGTCGGCAGGTGGTAGGAAAGAAGACGTCGGTGGCCGGGGTCAAGCCCGGCCAAGGCGACGGCAAAGAAAAAGGGCGGGCCGAAGCCCGCCCTTTCTATTGGCTTGCGCCGTCAAATCATTTGGCTGCGTCGGCCAGCACCGGCTGATGCGCGGCCTTCAGCACCGCCGCGGCTTCCTTCTCGACGCGCGTGCCCTTGAAGAAGTCGGGGTTCTGGTGGCCCCACAACGTGACCGCGTTGGTGAAGACGAAATCGCGGAAATTGTCTTCCGTGATGTGCCCGTCCTCGACCAGCTCGTAGGCCTCGGCGAGTGGCTCGCGCATGTCGATCACGTCGAAATGCCCGATGTCGGACGAGTAGATCGCGTGGAGCTGGGTGCCGAACGGGTTGGCCTTCCAGAACGCGGTGGCGTTCATCCGGTCGTCCGCCTCGCAGCCGAAGTAATACGGCGTCGCGTAGAGGTCGATCCAGTCCTGCTTCTTGGTGATCTTGCAGGCGCCGAAATCGTCGAGATCGTCGATCCCGCCGGTCATCCAAAGTTCCGGATCGGGGTAGCCGTCGCGCGCCTTCAGCGCCTCGGCATGCTCCTTGTAGCCGTACTTCTCGACCATCTCCATCAGCAGCTTGCGGTCGAGCTTGTCGGGCTTCATGTTTTCCAACGCCCTGGCGTTGCGCCGCTCCCAATGTTCCATCAGGTCGCCCCAGAGCTGCGAGCCCCAGCCGACGCCGCCTTCGAGGAACGCGAAGCGCAGCTCGGGGAAGCGCCGGGTCACGCCGCCGAGGAAGATGCCCTTGGCCGCGGCATGGCCGGCATCGGCGAAGTGGCCGATATGGTTATAGGTGAAGTTGGTCGGCGAATTGCGCAGCGCCTGGTTGCTGCCGGCCGAATGGAAGGTCGGCGCGATCTTGACGTCGACGCATTTCTGCCAGACCGCGTCATAGTCGTAGATGCTGTCGATGCCGAACACCTCGTACCAGACCGCGAGCCGGTCGGTGTCGGCATTCTCGCCCTTCTTGATCGAGTCGGTCTGGCGCGGCATCGCGCTGCCGAACATGCCTGCCTTGGAGCCGAGCTCCTTGGTGACGAAGTCCAACTCCGCGATCGCTTCGTCAGGCGTGTGCATCGGGATGATCGCCGCCGGGGTCATCCGGTCGCCGAGATCCTTGAAATAGCCGGCCGAGACGATGTTGTAGGCGCGGATCACCGCGCGCCGCGTCGCGTCGTCCTTGATGCGCGGCAGGCGCAGGCCGGCGGTCGGGTAGATGATCGCGAAATCGGAGCCGATCTCGTCGAGCCGGTCGTAGAGGAGATGCGGCAGCATCGCCGTCGCGCGGTCATAGGTGTTGCCGGTCTGGCGCGTCCAGAACCCCGGCATCGACACCCGGCGCCGCCGGCGCTCCTCGACGCTCAAAAGCAGCGAGTCACGGGTCACCGCCATCGCCGCCAGAAATCCGTCGGCCGCCAGGTCGCCGCCGACCTTGCGCATCTGCTCCGCGAAGACGGGATCGTACTCGACCCAATGCCCGTCGCCGTCGATGACGGGATGCTTAAGCTTGGCGCGAATTTCCGCCGGGCTGTGATGACCGTGGCCGCTCATGGAGTACCTCCGCAAGAATGGTGACTGGGTTGGCCGCGCATGGCGCGGAATGACGAGCCCCTTACCAACCTGTGGACTTTTCGCGACATGAGCTTGCGCCCCTTATCGGCGCCGAGCCATGCATTTTCGGAAAACCGACCCGCGCTTGGCTCATGGCGCGCTCAACCGGCCGGGAGTTCCGCGGGGTTTGCCGCCATCGGGCCAGGCCGCTAGTCTTTCCGGCACGCTGCGAGGAGGACCGGATGACCGTCGTGCTGGGAGCGATTGCCGACGATTTCACCGGCGCGACCGATCTCTGCAACACGCTCGTCCGCCAGGGCATGAAGACCGTGCAATTGATCGACGCGCCGGGCGACAATGTCGACACACCCGAGGCCGAGGCCGTCGTCGTCGCCTTGAAGAGCCGTACCATCCCCGTCGGCGAGGCGATCTCGCAGAGCCTCAAGGCGCTGGCATGGCTGCAGCGGGCCGGCGCGCGGCAAATCCTTTTCAAGTACTGCTCGACCTTCGATTCGACCGACGAGGGCAATATCGGCCCGGTCGCCGAAGCGCTGCTCGACGCGCTTGGCGCGGATTTCACCCTCTATTGCCCGGCCTTCCCGACGCTCGCCCGCTCGATCTTCAAGGGCTATCTGTTCGTCGGCGACGCGCTGCTGTCGGAATCGGGGATGAAGGACCATCCGCTGACCCCGATGCGCGATCCGTCGCTGGTGCGCGTGCTGCAGCGGCAGACCAAAGGCAAGGTCGGGCTGGTGCAGCACGCGACCGTGGCTCAGGGGCCGGCGGCGATCGCCGAGGCCTTCGGCGCATTGAAGCACGATGGCTTCCGCCACGCGATCGTCGATGCCGTCGCCGACCACGATCTGGAAGCGATCGGCGAGGCGGCCAAGGATTTCGCGCTGATCACCGGCGGCTCGGGGATCGCGCTCGGCCTGCCGGCGAATTTCCGCCGCGCCGGCCTCATCGGCGATGGCGGCGGCGCCGACAGGCTGCCGCAGGTCAACGGCAAGGCCGCGGTGCTGTCAGGCTCGTGCAGCCAGGCGACGCTGGCCCAGCTCGCCTACATGACGGCTCGCGCGCCGGTCTTCACCATCGACCCGCTTGCTGCCGCGGACGGCCGCAAGGTCGCCGCCGAGGCGCTCGCCTGGGCGAGCGATCGGCTCGGCGACGAGCCCATTCTGTTCGCTGCCACGGCACCGCCCGACCAGGTCGCGGCGGTGCAGGCAAAGCTCGGTCGCGAGGCCGCCGGCGCGTTGATCGAAGGCATCATGGCGCAGATTGCCCGAGGGCTCGTCGCTCGCGGCGTGCGCCGGCTGGTCGTCGCCGGCGGCGAAACGGCGGGCGCCGTGGTACAAGCACTCGGCGTCACCGGCCTTCGGATCGGCCGGCAGATCGATCCTGGGGTGCCGTGGACCGTCAGCCTGGGCGAGCCGGCGCTGGCGCTGGCGCTGAAATCGGGGAATTTCGGCGCGCCCGACTTTTTCCTGCGCGCGTTCAGCGCATTGGAGGAGGCCAGCACATGAGCGATGCCAAGGCCCGCGAGGTGATCTGCACTTTCGGTGCCTCGATCTTCGAGCGCGGCCTCACCGCCGGCTCGTCGGGTAATATCAGCGTGCGCGTCGAGGGCGGCTGGCTGATGACCCCGACCAACGCCTCGCTCGGGCGGCTCGACCCGGCGCGCCTGTCGAAGCTTGACGATAGCGGCAAGCTCGTTGGCGGCGACGCGCCGACCAAGGAAAGCTTCCTCCATCGCGTGATGTACGAGGAGCGCAACGATACCGGCGCGGTGGTGCACCTGCATTCGACGCACTCGGTCGCCGTGTCTTGCCTCGCGGAGGTCGACCCGCACGACGTGTTGCCGCCGATCACCGCCTATTACGTGATGCGCGTCGGCCGGCTGCCGTTGGTGCCCTATTACAAACCGGGCGACTTGGCGCTCGCCGAAGCGGTGCGCGGCTTCGCGTCGAAGCATCATGCCGTGCTGCTCGCCAATCACGGCCCGGTGGTGGCGGGATCGAACCTCGACGCCGCGGTCAATGCGGTCGAGGAGCTGGAGGAAACCGCGAAACTCTATCTCATGCTGCGCGGCGCCAAGACCCGCTTCCTGACCCCCGCCCAGGTCGCCGAATTGCGCGATTAGAGAAATCCGCTCAGACGTCGCTACCGTAACCCTTGGCCGGACTTGATCCGGCCATCCACGAATAAGGCCCGGCTAATCGTGGGCCCTCGGGTCAAGCCCGGGGGCGGTGAAAATAATGGGCGACGAACGCGGATCGTGCTGTAACGTCCTCCCAGAAGATACGGGGAGAGGGAGGGCCGCATGATTCGGAAGATCGCCGGGATGTCGCTTGCCGCGTTGATCGCGTTGACCGGCATTGCCGCGCGGGCGGACGACAAGCCACCGATCACGATCGGCTTTTCGATGGAGCTGACGGGGCCGCTTGCCGTGGTCGGCAAGACAGGGCTCCTCGCCTTCCAGATCTGGGCCGAGGACATCAACAGGAAAGGCGGGCTGCTCGGCCGGCCGGTCAAGCTCGTCTATTACGACGACCAGTCGAACCCGTCGAACGTGCCGGGCATCTACGAAAAGCTGATCAGCGTCGACAAGGTCGACCTCCTGATCTCGTCCTATGGCACGAACCTGGTGGTGCCGGCGATGCCGGTGGCGATCTCGCACGACCGGCTGTTCTTCGGCCTCTTCGCACTGGCTGCCAACCACCAGTTCAACTACCCGAAATACTTCTCGATGCTGACCTTCGGGCCGAACCCGACGAAGACCTTCTCGGAAGAATATTTCAAGCTGGCGATGGCGCAGACGCCGAAGCCGAAGACGCTGGCTATCGTCGCCGCCGACGCCGAATTCTCGCGCAACGCCTCCGACGGCGCGCGCGAAAACGCCAAGGCGGCGGGGCTTGATATCGTCTACGACAAGTCCTATCCGCCGACCACGGTCGATTACACGCCGATCGTGCGGGCGGTGCAGGCGACCAACCCCGACATCGTCTATGTCGCCTCCTATCCGCCCGACACGGTCGGCATCCTGCGAGCGGTCGGCGAGGTCGGGCTCAACACCAAGATGCTCGGCGGCGCCTTTGTCGGGCTGCCGGCGGCGGCGCTCAAGACCCAGCTCGGACCGCTGATGAATGGCGTCGTCAACGTCGAACTATGGGAGCCGGTGAAGACCATGGAATTCCCCGGCGTCATGGATTTCATCAAAGAATACCAGGCTAAGGCCGGAGCGGCCGGGGTCGACCCGCTCGGCTATTTCCTGCCACCCTTTGCCTATTCCGAGCTGCAGATCCTCGGCGACGCGGTCGAGGCGACGAAGTCACTCGATGAAAGCAAGCTCGCCGACTACATGCACAAGGCGACGTTCCACACGATCGAAGGCGATATCGCCTTCGGCCCCGACGGCGAATGGACCGAGGGCCGGCCGATCTGGGTGCAGTATCACGACATCAAGGGCAACGACCTCGACCAGTTCCGCGAACCCAAGACCGTGTCGATCCTCGCGCCCGACCAATACAAGACCGGCGACCTGATCTATCCCTATACCAAGGCGCGCGGGGAATAGGTTGAATTGTGCGTCCGTCCCGGCGCAAGCCGGGACCCACCGATAATCGAGCTCGATGTTTTGCGTCTACATTCTGCCGAGCAGACGCACCGAAACACACTGTATCGGGATCACTCACGACCTGCTCAAACGCGTATGGGAACATAAAATCACGGTATTAGGGCGCGAAGCCCGATGCGCGAAAGTCGGGCCTAACCCGCCTGCTATTCTCAATCAGGGTTCGGCATTTCTTGATTCGGATCGGGACACGCTGCCATCGCTTTTGGCCCGACATGATTGTAGTTATGGGCGGTTCTGTACCGATAATAGCAGCGTTCCTGTGGCGTCTTGCCGGGGACCTGAAACCCTTGTGGTGCCTGTGGGGGCGCCGACGGTGGGGTCTGCGCCCCCGCGGACACGATCGCACCAACCATGATCAATAATGTACCCCCTAGCAAGCCTCGTATTGCCATCTGATCCTACCTGTCGTTGAGCCGCCGAGCGTTGCTGTGAGAGGTTCTCATTAACCGACACACGTCGGCTTCCAGCGGTCTTGTGGCGATGATTGCGCCTTTGAGCGCCTTGAGCAACGGCAATTCGCGCTCGGCTT
>JASHUW010000246.1 GCA_030039815.1 Alphaproteobacteria bacterium | reverse complement strand
TCTCGCGATAGGTGAGGTTGCCGGCGCCGGTATAGAGCTTGAGGTCGTCGCGCAGACCGGGCCGGTAGCGTTCGACAAATCCCACCATGCCGCCGTAATGGTCGCGGTGCGAGTGGCTGAGGATCAGCCCGTCGAGCTTCTCGGGCGCGATCCCGAGCAGGTCGAAATTGCGGTTGAGCACCTCGGGGGTGAATCCGAAATCGAGCAGGTACTGGTGGCGTTGCCCCGCCGCCTCGGATTCGAGATGCAGCGACAGGCCCCATTCGCAAGCGAAAGTTTCCTTCTCGCGGCCGGGCATGCGGCCGACATGCTCGATGCGGCAGAAGGGATGCTCCGCCTTGGGCATGAAGATGTCGTGATACGAATCGACCACGAGCCGCACGGAAAGCGAACTGACGGTCGGAGCCTGGAACGGCTTGGAAGAGGTGAGGGCCATGTCTTTCTCTCGGTGCCGCTGAACGGCCGAAGCGTAACGCATGACAACTCACCTCGTCACCCCGGCGGAGGCCGGGGTCCAGCCCGGCCCTGGGTACCGGCCGTCGCCGGTATGACGACAAAGGCTCAGTCTTCCTCGAACAGCGCTGGAAGGCCCGGCCCGCCCTCAGGCATCATAAGAAGATGACCGACGAACTTGGATTGCCGCCGGGCGCCTTCGCCCGGATCGACGAGGAGGATGACGAGGCGTTCTACGAGCCGGCGCGGCTCGTCACTCATATCGACGACCATGCGGTCCGGGTGCTCACCGGGCTCTATCGCGAGGTGCTGCCGGCCGGCGGCGTGCTCCTCGACCTGATGTCGAGCTGGGTCAGCCATCTGCCGCCCGACATCGCCTATGCCGAGGTGGTCGGCCACGGCATGAATGCCGAGGAGCTTGCCGCCAACAAGCGGCTCAGCCGTTGGTTCGTGCAGAACCTCAACCGTGACACCGCTCTGCCGCTCGCCGACAAAAGCGTCGACGCGGCGATGATCTGCGTCTCGGTCCAGTACCTGCAGCAGCCGGTCGCGGTGCTGCGCGATGTGGCGCGTGTGCTGCGGCCGGAGGCGCCGCTCGTCGTCAGCTTTTCCAACCGCTGCTTCTGGACCAAGGCGGTGGCGGTGTGGCGCAGTCTCGACGATACCGGCCATGCCAGGCTGGTCGAAGCGTACCTCAACCATGCCGGGTTCGAGGCGATCGAGACCCACCGCCTCTGCCCGTATATCGAGGACGAACAGGACCCCATGTACGCGGTCATCGGGCGCGCGCCGCGCTAGCGGCGAGCGGGTGGGGGTTGTACGCTCTCGGTACGAGCCAGGCTGGGAGGGATCGATGCAACTCGGCACGCTGCTGCCGCTGGGCGATATCGGCGGGTCGCCGGAGGTCTTGAAGGAATACGCGCAGGCGGCCGAAGCGGCCGGCTTCGATTTCATCGAGGCGCCCGATCATGTGCTGGGCGCCAGGGTCGGCGAGCGCACCGGCGCGGGGCTGTTCCACGACCCGTTCACGCTGTTCTCCTACCTCGCCGGGGTCACCAAGCTCGGCTTTTCGACTGGCGTGCTGATCCTGCCGCAGCGCCAGACCGCGCTCGTCGCGAAACAGGCGGCGTGCCTCGACGTGCTGTGCGGCGGCCGGTTCCGGCTCGGCATCGGGGTGGGGTGGAACGAGGTCGAGTTCACCGGCCTCAACGAGAATTTCCACAATCGCGGCCGGCGCTCCGAGGAGCAGGTGCAGGTCATGCAGATGCTGTGGGCCGAGGATCACGTCACCTTCAAGGGCAGATGGCACACGATCGACGATGCCGGGATCAACCCGCGCCCGGCCGCCGGCAAGGTGCCGATCTGGTTCGGCGGCCACCACGAGCGCACGCTGCCGCGCATCGCCAAGTGGGGCGACGGTTGGATGCCCAACGCTTATCCGCCCGGACAGGAGGCGCTCGACATCCTGGCGACGTTGCGCGAGCTCACCGAAGAGGCGGGGCGCGACCCCGCTTCGGTCGGGATCGAGGCCTGGACCTCGATGGGAGGCGACGCGAGCGAAGCGGATTGGGCCAAGGAAGCCGCGTTCTGGAAGAAGGCCGGGGCGACGCATCTGTGCCTCACGACGACTTTCGAGCGCCGGCATCACCACCGCCTCGCTGGGCATACGCTCGGCGACCATCTCGCGGCGCTGAAGCGGTACCGCAACGCCGTCGCTGACGCGCTGTAGCAGTTAAAATCGTCATTCCCGCGCAAGCGGGAACCCAGGGCGAGTGACGAAACGGTTGCTCTGGGCCCGGCCTTCGCGGGGACGACGAGCGTAGGGAGGAAACGCAATGGCAATCCAAGTCACCCCGCTGCATCCGCATATTGGCGCCGAGGTTGCGGGCATCGACGCGTCGGTCGTGCCCGACGAGGAGACGCTCGCCGCGCTGTGGCGGGCGATCGATGCGCATTCGGTGCTGGTGCTCAAGCAGCAGTCGGTCAGCGACGCGCAATTGAAGGCGTTCGCCGCGCCGTTCGGTCCGCTCGAGATCGGCCGCGCCGCGCTGCAGGGCGGCAAGCGCCGGCTCGACATCCCGGAGATCGGCGACATCTCCAACCTCGACATCGACAACAACATCCGCGCGCGCGACGACCGACGCCGGCTCGACATGCTGGGCAACCGACTGTGGCACACCGACGCCTCATACATGACGGTGCCGGTGGTGCTGGGGATGCTGTTCGCGGTCGCGGTGCCGCCCGCCTCGCCCCTCGGCGCCGGCGAGACCGAGTTCGCCGATATGCGCGCCGCCTGGGATGCGCTCGACGACGACATGAAGGCACTCTGCGAACCGCTCATCGTCGAGCACGACATCTTCTGGTCGCGCGGCCAGATCGGCTTTACCGAGTTTGCCCCGGGCGAGCGCGAGAAATACCCGCCGTCGCCGCAAAAGCTGGTGCGCCGGCATCCCGGCTCGGGGCGCAAGACGCTGTACCTGTCGGCGCACGCCTCGCACATTGTCGGCTGGCCGGTGGCGGACGGGCGGCTCTTGCTGCACGACCTCAACACCCATGCGACGCAGCGCCAGTTCGTCTACAGCCACAAGTGGCAGACCGGCGATCTCGTGATCTGGGACAATCGCTGCACGATGCATCGCGGCCGACCGCATGACGAGAATGCGGCGCGCGATCTACGGCGCGCGACGACGCTCGATGTCGGCTCGACCCTGGACGAGGCGGCCTAGGCTGCCGCGCGGCCGATCGCCAGGCCCATGTCGACTTCCTCGACATAGGCGCTGGCGGGAATGAGCTTCGCGCCGTCGCGCCACCGTGCGTCGGCGATTGCCGACGGGTATTCGAAGCTCAGCACGCCAAGAATATGGTGGGCCTCGGTGTTGTCGTCGGAGAGCGGCATGTAAATCCGCTTCGAAGCCAGCTCAAAGCCCTTTGCCGTGACGTACCTGTTGCTGAGGAAGAGGGGGGCTTTCGAGACGCACACCCGACGGTAGATGCCGTGAATAAAGTCCCGCAGTTCCGCGGGAAACATCTCGTCGGGATAGCGGCCGGTGAAGTCCTCGCCATAGGCATCGACCGTCGCCGTGCCGATCAGGCGATAGCGGAACCGGGCGCCGCCGTCGATGACATCGAT
>JASHUW010000245.1 GCA_030039815.1 Alphaproteobacteria bacterium | reverse complement strand
GCCCGCGAAACGGGTCGTCGAGCAGATCGAGGAACAGGCGGCCCATCAGGTTGACCACCAGTACCGAGTGGCCGTCGCCGAGGCGATGAAGGTAGGTTCCAGACCCCGGCGTGCCGGACGGAAAATTCGCCGGGCGCAGCACGCGCGGGTCGCGGTCGAGATAGGGGATGATCTCGCGCTGGTCCCAGACATGGTTGCCGGTCGTAAGGATGTCGGCCCCAGCCTCGTAGAGCTCACCGCAAATCTTCTCGGTGAGGCCGAAGCCGTGGGCAGCGTTCTCGGCGTTGACCACCGCGACGTCGATCGCGAGGTCGCGGCGCAGCGCCGGCAAATGCACCCTCACCGCGTCGCGGCCGGGCTTTCCCATGACATCGCCGAGAAGAAGGAGGTTCACGCGCTTCCTGCCCAATAGGTGCGAGCGGAGCCGCCTCGGCCGTCGGCTTGCAACTCCCTCGTGGCCCGCCGTAGCAGGTGGGCGCCGTATATCGAGGCCACGACCCCGATAGGCACGGCTCCCAAGAGGTAGGTATCGGCCCCGGGGCTAATGCGTCCTAACGCACCGCGCAGCCCCGCTCGCAAACTCATTAGCTAGGAAGTTTCGAGCCGCGCCGCAATGCTTTCGATGCGCCGCGCGAGCCCGCGAATGCCGGCGGCCATCGCGCCCGAACCCTCCTCGACAGTGGCGCCCCCGCCGCGCGTCGAGCGGCTGCGCTCCTGCTGCACCAGATCGCTGGTGTCGCTGAGCTCGTCGGCGATGACCAGCGCCGCGAGGAGAATCAGCCGCGCCTCGCCGATCTGGCCGTGCAGCTTGACGAAATCACCGATCTTGCCGTCGACGTATTGCGCGAGCCGGCGAATTCGCGGCTCCTCGCCATCGGCGCAGTTGAGCGGGAACGCGCGGCCATTGACGGTGACGACGATCTCGCCCATGGGACCTGTCAGCCTTCCCCGTCCAGTACCTGGCCGATCTTGTCGAGCGCCGCCTCGACACGGGCGACGATCTCGGCCGCGGTGGCCGCGAGCTTCTGGTCGTCGGCCTCGCGTTCGGCGGCCAAGCGCGCGACCTCTTCCTTGCCCACGAACAGCGGCGCCGCCTCCAGCCGCCGCACGGCGTGCTCCAGCGCCGCCAGCGCGTCGTCGAGTTCGCTCATGTGGCTAGCTTAGGTTGCCAGCGCCAACGGCGTCAACGCATTAGCCGCCCATTTCTCGCAGCGCACCGGAAGATCAGCGAACCCGCTCGTATTTCTGCAGCGAGCGGATCACCGAGGGCCGCGGCGTGTCCGGATAGAATTGCGGCCACTGCGTCCACGACACCTCGCCGACATAGAGATCGCCGCGCGAGTCGACGGCCATGCCGTGCGGCCCGAGAAACGCCGTCGGCGCGGTGCCAGCCAGCCGGTCGCCAAAGCGGCACAGCAGATTGCCCTGATGATCGACGATGCTGACCCGCGGCCCGAGATTGCCGACAAACCGGTTGACCGCCTGCACCGGGCCGAGCTCGCCGATGTAGCAGACCGGGTGGTGGACGTAGTCCATGTACATCCCGCACGGCCGGTGCAGGTTGTTCCACTGCGCTTCGTACTTGCCGTTGCCGTCGAACACCTGGACGCGATGATTCTCGCGATCGGCGACGTAGACCCAGCCGTCGGCGTCGGTGCAGATGTTGTGGACGATGTTGAACTCGCCCGGGTTGCTACCGCTTTCGCCCCACGACATCAATAGCTTGCCGTCGGGCGAATATTTGTGGACGCGTGAGTTGCCGTATCCGTCCGAAACATAAATCTCGCCCTTGGGCGAGAGGGCGGTGTGGGTGCAGCGGTGGAACGGCTCGCCGGACATATACTCGGCGGGCTTGCCCGGCACGCCGAGCTCCAGCAGCACCTTGCCGTCCTCGAGCCGGCACTTGCGTACGAAACTGCCGCCGTCATCGGTCAGATAGATCGAGTCGTCCGGCCCCATATGGACGCCGTGCGCCCGCGGGTACTGGCCCTCGCCCCAGGAGCGCAGGAAATTGCCATTGCGGTCGAATACCATCATCGGATGCTCGCCGCGATTGAAGACATAGACGTTGTCGTTCTTGTCGCAACCGACCGCGCCAACCTCCTTGAACGACCAGCCGTCAGGCAGCTTCGCCCAGTTCTCGATGATCCGGTACTTGTAGTCGCCCGATCCGACGATGATGTCCGCCACGGCTGCCTCCTCCCCGATGCGCTGCCCGAACCGTAGCCAAAGCATCCGCGCCGTACAATCCGCGCGGTGATGGCGCCATGCGCCGGGCGTTTGCTGAGGAAGCGATGCGAGATAGAGTACCGCCATGAGCGCTCACGATGCCCCGACGGCGACCGCCGCCCCCCTCCCCGCCGCCAAAGACCCCAAGCTGCGCCGCATGGCCAACGCGCTGCGCGCGCTCGCGATGGACGCGGTCGAGCAGGCAAAATCCGGCCATCCTGGCATGCCGATGGGCATGGCCGACGTGGCGACCGTGCTGTTCAGCCAGTTCCTCAAATTCGACGCCAGCGCGCCCGACTGGCCCGACCGCGACCGCTTCGTGCTGTCGGCCGGGCACGGATCGATGCTGGTCTACGGCCTCTTGCACCTGACGGGCTATGTCGACATGACGCTCGACGAGCTGAAGCGGTTCCGCCAGCTCGGCAGCAAGACCGCCGGACATCCCGAGCGCGGGCTGGCGTGCGGCATCGAGGTGACCACCGGTCCGCTCGGCCAGGGGATCGCCAACGCGGTCGGTCTGGCGCTTGCCGAGCGCCTGCTTGCCGCCGAGTTCGGCGAGGATGTCGTCGACCACCGCACCTACGCGATCTGCGGCGACGGCTGCCTGATGGAGGGCATCAGCCACGAGGCGCTGTCGCTCGCCGGGCATCTGAAGCTGCGCAAACTGATCGTGCTGTGGGACAATAATTCGATTTCGATCGACGGCCCGACGAGCCTTGCGGTCGACGACGACCAGATCGCCCGCTTCGCGGCGCATGGCTGGGCGACCGACCAGGTTGACGGCCACGACCATGCCGCCGTCGCCGCCGCGATCAGACAAGCGCAGGGCAACGACCGGCCGACGATGATCGCCTGTCGGACGACGATCGCGTTCGGCGCGCCGACCAAGGCGGGCACGGCCGCAGCGCATGGCTCGCCTCTCGGCCCGGAGGAGATCAAGGGCGCCAAGGAGCGGCTCGGCTGGGAATACCCGGCCTTTGTGGTGCCCGACGACGTCTACGCGTGGTGGCGCGAGGTCGGCGGGCGCGGCGCGGTGGCGCGGGGCGACTGGCAGGCGCGGCTCGACGCCCTCGACGCCATGAAGCGCGGCGAGTTCCAGCGGCGCTTCCGCGGCGAGCTGCCAAAAGAAGTCGACGCGGCGCTGGCCAAGGCTTGCGACGAATTCCGCGCCAAGAACGCCAAGATCGCGACCCGCGTCGCCTCGGGCGAGGTGCTCAACGCGCTGGTGCCCGC
>JASHUW010000244.1 GCA_030039815.1 Alphaproteobacteria bacterium | reverse complement strand
CCTCGGGCGCGGCGACTAGGCAGACGAACTTCACCGAACGCGCCCGCAGCTCGATGAGCCGCGAGATCGCCGCGACCGCCGAATTGCCGGTCGCCAGCATTGGATCGACGAGGATCGCGTCGCGTTCGGGCAGATCGTCGGGCAGCTTCAGGTAATATTCGATCGCCTGCAGCGTGCGCGGGTCGCGGTAGAGGCCGATATGGCCGACCCGCGCCGAGGGCACGAGCTCGAGGATGCCGTCGAGCAGGCCGTTGCCGGCGCGCAGGATCGAGACCAGGCACAATTTCTTGCCCGCCAGCACCGGCAGCCGCGCGGTTTCAAGCGGCGTTTCGATCTCGGTCTCTTCCAGCGGCAGGTCGCGCGTCGCCTCGTAGCCGAGCAGCAGCCCCACCTCACGCATCAGCTGGCGGAACGCGCCGGTCGGCGTGTCCTGCGCGCGCATCAGCGACAATTTGTGCTGGACCAGCGGGTGATCGACGATTCTCAGTTCCGGGGGGCGGAGATCGGGCATGGCGGACTCGATATGTTACGCGGGACCTGTTGCGGAACCGCGACAACGGCAGACTAGAACAGCGTGCCGTCGCTGGCGACGGTGAGTGGTGGCGAGCCGTCGGGGCGGCGCGAGAAGGCGATTTGGCGGGCGGCCTCCCAGCTGCCACCCTCGAGCACACAGGCGAGCGGGAACTCGGCCGCGCTTTTGCCGAGAAACAGCCGAACCCGCTCGGCGAGCCGGTCGAGCAGGATGACGGTCAGCGCGCGCCATTCGACGACCGCCTCGTCCTGCGGGTCGAGCGTGCGCCGCGTGAGCGAAGGGTCGCTGGGCTCGACGACGCCGAGATCGAAAAACAGGCCGCCATTGCGGTATTCGGCAAGGCCGGTCAAGCCATCGAGATCGGCGACGCCGATGCCGGCGTCCCGCAGCGGCTCGACCAGCGAGTAGGCAAGCCATTGCGACAGCTTGTGGAACGGCACCAAGCCATCGCCCGGCACGGCACAGTGCCGCCCGCAATCGCCGAGCGGCCGGCCCGGCCAGATCGGCCCGAGCGCGACGAGGAGCGTGCGCAGGATGTCGGGAGCGGCAAGCCCATGGCGCTGTTGCGACCAGTGCTCGTAGAGATTGCCGAGCCGCGCCGGGCGGCCGAAGACGGCCGGGTTGTCGCGCGCCACTTCACCGAGCCGGCGCAGCAGATCGACACGGCCCAAAAAGCCGGCGAGCGCGTTGCCGTCGCGATGCTGCATGGCCTCGGCGAGCGCGGCCGGGGTCAGCGCCGCGAGCGCCGCCGCATCGGCGCGCCACGGCTGCGCCGGGTCGGAGGAGAACAGTCCGGCCTGCATCGCCCGGAAGCTGGCGACGCCGAGGCCTTCCGAGCGCGCGAACACTCTGCCGGTTTCCGCCTCACGGTAGCGCCATTCGGCGCCGGCCCCGGCGTCGAGCAGCACCGAGACGATCGCCAGATCGATCCGCGACCGGGCGGCCTCGGCGCGGTCGGCGCCGCCAACAATCCCTGGCGCGATGAGCGCTGCGCGGTCGACGCCACCGGCCGCGAAATGCCGCCAGCGGCTGTGCGGCGGCACGGTGAGATTAGGATAGCGGCGGCGGGTGATGTCGGCGACGAGGCGCGCCGCATCGTCGAGCCGATCGAGATGCAGGCGGAAATGCGGTGTCTCGCCCCGCTCGGCCGCGGCAAAGACCAGCCCGCAGCGCTCGCGCACCGCCTTCGCGGTCAGGATGTCATCCGGGTTGGGCTGCATATAAGATACTGAACTTCGTCCCTCTCCGCCCGCGGGGGCGGAGAGGTTGGGTGAGGTGGGGGATTCCAGAGACGCCCGCGCATTCCCATCTCACCCGCCCTCCGCTCCGCGTCGGGCACCCTCTCCCCCCGCCGTGGTCGTTTGGGGGCGGAGAGGGAAAAATCCGTGCTTGGCTCTGCCGTCACTCGTCGAGGCTGCGGCCCTTGGCGCGGCGCAGCTGACGCGCGCTTGGCCGGCCGTCAGGGGCGAAATAACCGGCGGCCTTCTTCGCGGCGATCTCGACCGAGGCGTCGGGCGGCACCAGATCGGGCGGGATCGCGACCTGCTCGCCGATGCCGATGCCCTGTTCGGCGAGTGCGCCCTGCTTCATGTTCGACATCGACACCCAGCGATCGATGCGGGTGACGCCGAGCCAGTGGAAGACGTCGGGCATCAGCTCCTGGAAGCGCATGTCCTGGACGCCGGCGACGCATTCGGTGCGGCGGAAATAGGTGTCGGCGCGGTCGCCGCCCGGCTGGCGCTTTCTCGCGTTGTAGACGAGGAACTTGGTCACCTCGCCGAGCGCGCGGCCCTCCTTGCGGTTGTAGACGACGATGCCCACCCCGCCCTGCTGCGCGGTCTCGACACACACCTCGACGCCATGCACCAGATAGGGCCGGCAGGTGCAAATATCGGAGCCGAAGACATCCGAGCCGTTGCATTCGTCATGTACCCGGCAGGCGATCACCGTGCCGGGATCGGCGATGCGCTCGACCTCGCCGAAAAGGTAGATCGTCTGGCCGCCGATCGGCGGCAGGAAGATTTCGAGATCGGGCCGGGTGACCAGCTCGGGGAACATGCCGCCGGTCTGCTCGAACAAAGTGCGGCGCAGCTCGCTTTCCTCGACGCCGAAGCGACGAGCGATGCCGGGCAGATGCCATACCGGATCGATCGCCGCCTTGGTGACGCGAATCTCGCCGTTGCCGAGCAAGACGCGGCCGTCGGGCTTAAGCCCGCTCAGCCGAAGGCGCGTCGGGATTTCGGGCAGATTGATGCGCGCCCGGGTGATCGCGATCGTCGGGCGGGCATCGATGCCCTGGGCGATCGCCTCGGCGAAGGCCTCGCTGACGAGATGGCCATAAGGATCGAGCGAAACGATCTTCGCCGGGTCGGCCCATTGCGGCCGCGGCGGGATGGGGACCACCGGGGCCGTGTCGGTGAGATCCGGACGATGGTCGCGCGACAGCGCGCGTGTCGCTACCGCGAGCGCGCGGTAGATCGCGTAGGAGCCGGAATAGGAACCGATCGCGTTGCGATGATGCGGCTCGGCCGGGCTGGCGACGACGGGACCACGCTCGGCCGCGCTCGGCGCGCCCCAGCGGATCGGCATGCCGGCCTGCCCGAAGCCGCCGGGATGCGAGGTCAGCCGGATGTGGCGTGGGATGGGCGATTCCATAATCGAATGGCTCGCTTAAAAAGATAATATAGTGGTTAAGCACGCCTTGTGCCATGTGCTAAGTGTCGCGAGCGCCTTGAGCGAGCCGCAAAAAACAGCGGCGCAGCCAGATCACGCCACCCGGCAGGCTGACCAGCGTGCCGATCAGCCCCAGTTCGATGGAGAGCAACAGCGCCGGCGCGGCCTCGATGCCGACTAGCCCGAGCGCGGCGACGATCGCGCCTTCGCGCACGCCCCAACCGCCGGCGGAGATCGGCAACGCCACGACCAGCATCACCGGCGGCATCAGGATCGCGAAGTCGATGAGCGGCACGCCGAGATGCAGCGCCTGCGCCAGGCACCATGCCTCGACCGCGACGAGCCCCTGGCCGAGCGTCGCGACGGCGATCGCCAGCGCGAAGCGCGGCCAGCGGCGCAGCAGCAGGCGCCAGCTCTGGTCGAGATCGCGCAAGGCAAAGAGCAGCGCGCGATTGCGGTCGCCGAGACGCCGCGCCACGCGCGCGGTAGCCGCCATCGCCAAGAATGCCAGCGGGACGACCGCGAGGGTCGCGACGAGCGGCGCGCTGCGCGCCAGCGGCCCGATGCCGAGCGCGACAAAAGGCGCGGCCGCCAGGCCGAGCCCGATCACGCTGGCGAGCCGCTCGAACAACACCGAATGGACGATGCCCCGACGGCCGAGGGAACCGGTCGGCGCGAGCACCGCGCGCGCGACGTCGCCGCCGGTCGGGCCAAACAGAAAGGCGCCGAAAAAGCAGCCCATAAAGGTCACCGCGAGCGCCGAGACCATGCCGTTCTCGCCGCCGAGCGCTCGCACGATCAGCTGCCAGCGCCAGCTCAGAAGGCCGATCTGGACGAGGCCGAGCAGTGCCGTGGCGGCCAACCATGCCACCGACTGACCGCGCAGCGCCGTCGTCAGCGTCGCACCGTCGATATGGCGGCAAACCAGAAGGATGAGCCCGCCGGACACCGCGAGCTTGAGCGCCAGGCTGAGACGCGACGAATCGATAAGGCGCATCACGGCCGCGCGCAACGCATCGCCGAGTCGCGGCGCCGAGACGGATTGAGAGGCGTCGAGCCGCACGCGCTGTCAGTACTGAACGATAAAGGCTAGGACGCCGCGCTGCGGAGCCGCGCGGCATTCCAAGATACGACGCCATGGGCGATCTGCCATGGCGCTGATTTTACTTCGCTTACGTTACAGATCGCCGGCAATTGTGTTGAAGGTCGAAGAAAGGTCCGTTCCCACCGTACCCATGACCGTCACCGCGGCAACCGCGATAAGCGCCGCGATCAAGCCATACTCGATGGCCGTCACGCCGGTTTCGTCGTTCAGCAATTTTTTTATTGCCGTTACTATATCCACCGCTTGCCTCCTACTACTGTTGTAGCAACAATATAGGAGAGTTTCTCCGATCTGGGAAACACAACTTGAAATTTTAACGAATTTATTGATTGGTAACTTTAATACCTCAAAGGCCACCCAAATTCGCGGCGGCTTCGTTTACCGCAAAGATGGCTCAAGTCCGGCCTCTCATTGGCCATGCGCGCGCCGTCATGCGGGCTTATAGTCGGGGCATGACAGACGCCCTTGCCGGCGCTCCGCCGCGCCTTGACCCACGCAAATTCCGCGACCCGTTGATCACGGCGAAAGGCGAGACGCGCGCCCGGGTCGCGCTCAAATCGCTCGACACGCTATGGTTCAACACTGGCACGCTGTGCAACCTGACCTGCCAGAATTGCTACATCGAGTCGTCGCCGAAAAACGACCGGCTGGTCTATCTGAGCGCGGCGGAGGTGGCCGGCTATCTCGACGAGGTCGTGGCGCTTGGCCTCGGCACCCGGCTTGTCGGCTTTACCGGCGGCGAGCCGTTCATGAACCGCGACCTCATCGCGATGCTGGAGGACGCGCTGTCGCGCGGCTTCGATGCGATCGTGCTGACCAACGCGATGAAACCGATGCAGCACAAGAAGCGCGCGCTGCTGGCGCTGCGCGAACGATTCGGCGCCCAACTCTCAAAGCGGCTGACGATCCGTGTCTCGCTCGACCATTACGGCACCGCCGTGCACGAGCTGGAGCGCGGCAGGCGCAGCTGGGGGCCGACGATCGAGGGGATCAAATGGCTCGCCGCGAACGGTTTCGCGATCAATGTCGCGAGCCGCTATCTGTCGGGCGAGAACGAGGCGGCGATCCGCGGCGGGTTCCGTCGGCTGTTCGCCGAGATTGGCGTGGAGATCGACGCCGGCGACCCGGTGGCGCTGATGATCTTTCCCGAAATGGACGCGACGGTCGATGTGCCGGAGATCACCACCGCGTGCTGGAACATCCTCCACAAATCGCCCGACAGCGTGATGTGCGCGTCGTCGCGCATGGTGGTAAAGCACAAGGGAGCCGCGGCGCCGACCGTCGCGGCCTGCACGCTGCTGCCCTATGGTTCACAGTGGGATCTGGGTCCGAGCCTTGCCGGCGCGCTCGGCGCGGTGCCGCTCAACCACCCGCATTGCGCCAAGTTCTGCGTCCTCGGCGGCGCCGCGTGCAGCGCCTGAGGGTGAGATCAAGCGGCTCCGAAACGCTGATACCAGCTTCGGGTGCGCAGCACGATCCGCACCACCGACAACATCACCGGCACCTCGACCAGCACACCGACGACGGTCGCCAGTGCCGCGCCGGACTGAAACCCGAACAACGCAATGGCTGCCGCCACCGCAAGCTCAAAGAAGTTCGATGCCCCGATGAGAGCCGAGGGGCAGGCCACATTGTGCGGCACGCCCAGCGCCCGGTTCAGCGTGTAGGCGATCCCGGCATTCAGGTAGACCTGGATGACGATCGGTATCGCCAGCAGCACGATCACCAGCGGCTGGTTGACAATCTGGTCGCCCTGGAACCCGAACAGCAGCACCAGCGTCGTCAGCAGCGCGAGCAGCGAGATCGGCTGCAGCCGGCGCAGCGTTGCGGCCAGCGCCGCCTCGCCCCCCGCGGCGAGCAATGAACGCCGCCAAATCTGGGCAGCGATGACCGGGACGACGATGTAAAGGACGACGGAGAGAAACAACGTCTCCCACGGCACGGTGATCGACGACAGTCCGAGCAACAGGCCCACGATCGGCGCGAACGCGAAGACCATGATCGTGTCGTTCAACGCCACCTGCGTGAGTGTGAAGTTCGGCTCGCCATCCGTGAGGTTCGACCACACGAAGACCATCGCCGTACACGGCGCTGCCGCAAGCAGGATCAGCCCGGCGATGTAACTGTCGATCTGCGCGGCGGGCAGCCAGGGCCGGAATAGCCAGCCGACGAACAACCAGCCGAGCAGCGCCATGCTGAACGGTTTCACGAGCCAGTTGATGCCGACCGTCACCGCAATCCCGCGCCACTGCTCGGCGACGCGATGCAGCGCGCCAAAATCGACCTTGATCAGCATCGGCACGATCATCAGCCAGATCAGCACCGCGACCGGCATATTGACCTGGGCGACGGTCAAGCGGCCGAGGAACTGAAACGGGCCCGCCACGATCCGCCCAAGGACGATGCCGGCGGCGATGCACAGCGCCACCCAAAGGGTCAGATAGCGCTCGAAGAAACCGAGCGCCGGGACGACCCTGCCTTCCGCTGAATCTTGCGCGGCACTCACCAGTTACTCCGATACCATCATTCGGCGGCGGAAAGCGGTGCGTGCTCCCCGCTTGAATCCAGGCGCGATGCGACCTCCGCCGGCAGCAGGAACACCAGGGCAAGGCATATTGCCAGCATGGCAGTCGAACCCCATAGGCATGTCGTCAGGCCGCCATATTGCGCCAGGAGACCCGACAGAAGAATCCCGACGAGGCGGCCGGCCGCATTGGCAGCGTAATAGAAGCCGACATCCTCGGCGGCCTTCTTCGTTCCCGCATAGGCCAGGATCAGGTACGAGTGCAGCGATGAGATCACGGCGAAGGCAAAGCCGAACACGCCGAGCACCACGACTACAGTCAAGGCCGGGCTCAGCGGCAAATGCCCCTGCATCAGCAGCACGAGAGCGACGGGGATCGCGGTGAGCCCGGCGCCCCATAGGCGCGCTTCGGGGATCTCGCGCGAGAGCCCATCCTTGCTGCGGCGAACGCACATCGGCGCCATCGCTTGCACAAAGCCGTAGCCGATCGTCCAGGCGGCGATGTAACCGGCCACCTGCATGTACTGCCAGCCTTGCGTGTAAAGGAACACCGGCAAGCCGACGACGAACCACACGTCGCGTGAGCCGAAGAGAAAGATCCGCGCCGCGGCCAACAGGTTGATTGCCCGCGACTTCGAGAACAGCTCGCGGAAGGATTTCGAGGCCTTGGCCTTGCCAAGTTCGCGCGGCAGGCTGATCAGCACGTTGACCAGCACGACGGCGAGCATGGCCGCCATCAGCCATAAGGCCGGGCGGAACCCGGCGACCTCAAGCAGGAAGCCGCCAGCAAAGAAGCCGAAGCCCTTCATCGCGTTCTTGGAGCCGGTAAACCACGCGACCCAGCGGAACAGCTGACCGGCGCCACCCTCGGACGTCGCCTTGATCGCGGACTTCGAGGCGGTTTTCGTGATGTCCTTGGCAACCCCGGAAACGCCCTGGGCCATCACGACCCAGACAACGGAGAAAGCAGCGTCCCAGCCCGGTTGCAACGCGGAGAGCAGCATCAATCCGCCGATCTGCAGGATCAGCCCGACGGCCAGCATGCGGGGGATGCCAAAGCGCGCGGCAAGCCAGCCGCCGCCGAGATTGGCGAAGATGCCGGCAGCCTCGTAAAGCAGGAACAGCGAGGCCAGCATGAACGGCGTGTAGCCGAGCGAATAAAAATGCAGCAGCACCAGCATGCGCAGCGCGCCGTCGGTGAGCGTGAAGCTCCAATAGCTGGCGGTGACGATGAGATAGTTGCGGGCGCCGCCCATCACACACCTCGCTCGATGACGATATTGGCAAGATCGACCATGCGGCAGGCATAGCCGATCTCGTTGTCGTACCAGGAATAGACTTTCAGCAATGTGCCGTCGGTGACCATCGTGCTCGGCCCGTCGACGATGGAGCTGCGCGTGTCGCCCTGATAATCGGCCGAGACCAACGGTCGCGCTTCATAGCCCAGGATGCCAGCGAGCGACCGCGCCGCGGCTTCCTGCATGAGCGCGTTCACCTCGTCCACCGTGGTGGTTCGCTGAAGCTCGAAGACGCAGTCGGTGAGCGACGCGTTGAGCACGGGGATACGCACCGCGTGGCCGTTGAGGCGGCCCTTGAGCTCCGGATAGATCAGCGCGATGGCGGTGGCGCTGCCGGTCGTGGTCGGCTGCAGCGACAGCATCGCCGAGCGAGCACGCCGCAAATCCTTGTGCGGCGCATCGACAACGACGTTGGTGTTGGTCGGGTTATGGATCGTCGTGATTTGGCCGTGGCGGATGCCGAGCGCTTCGTGCACCACTTTCACGACCGGCGCGAGGCAATTGGTCGTGCAGGAAGCTGCCGTCAGCAGGCGATGCTCACGCGGCTCGTAACGGTCGTCATTGACCCCGACCACGACATTGAGCGCCGCCGGGTCCTTGACCGGCGCTGCGACGATCACGCGCTTCACGCCGCGGTCGAAATAGCCCTGCAGCTGACCGGGCTTGAGAAACTTGCCAGTGCATTCGAGCACCACGTCGCAGCCGAGATCGCCCCAAGGAACATGGCCGGGCTCACTCGCGCTGCTGAAGCCAAGGCGCTTGTTGCCGACGACGACAGCATCGTCCTCGGCGCCGATGTTTTGCCGCCAACGGCCGTGGAGGCTGTCGAATTCGAGGAGATGCGCGGTGACCGCGGCGCCGCCCTTCACCTCATTCAAATGGATGATGTCGAGCCGGTTGGCGGCGCGTGGATCGTCGTCGGCCCGCTGCACCGCACCCATCGCCGCGCGAAGCGCCAGGCGGCCGATGCGGCCCATGCCGTTGATACCGACCCCCATCGTCAGCCTCCTTGCGCGCGCGCCAACATGCCAACGGTGCCGTCGCCAATCTCATCGAGCCGTGCCTTCACCGCCATCCGGCCGAGTTTGTCGAAGGGCAGATTGGCAAAAGCCATGATGCGGCGATAAAGCCCGCCATAGAGCTCGTTGAGCAGCGCGGTGCGCTCGACCGGTGAGCCCCCGAATTTGGCGGGATCGGGCAACGACCACGACGCCGTCACGGCTTTGTCGCCGAAATCGGGGCAGGCTTGGCCGTTGAAAGTGTCGCAAAGCCCGATCACGAAATCGAGCACCGGCGCCTCGGGACCGGCGAAGAGATGCCACGATTTGCTGTGCAACCCGGTCACGTCATGGCCTAGGGAGCGGAGCTTATCGATGACCTGCGGCATGGGCGCGTCGGCCGGGTCGGAGCCCGCCGAATAGGCATGAAAGCGCTGCCCCGCGTAACGGTTGAGGATCGCCTCGGCGATGATTGAGCGGGCGGAGTTGCGCGTGCAAAGAAACAGCACGTTGAAGGCTGCGGTCATGGAGGCTCTTTCGAGTTCTAGGGAGGCAGGCCATAGCTGCGCGATGTCACCGCACAGCTCGGGGCGACCGCCACAGCACGTCTCGGTCAAGAAGGCGAGCAGGTCGCGCAAGGCGCTGACCCGCAGGGCGTAGATGACCTGATTGCGCTGCCGTGTCGCGACAATCAGGCCGGCGCGCTCCAAAGCGGAAAGATGAAAGGAAGTTGTCGATGCCGGCAGGCCGGCTCGATCGGCCAACTCGCCCGCAGGTAGACCATCGGGTCCGCGTGCTATCAGCAAACGCAGCAAGTGTAGCCGACGCTCTTGCGACAAGGCGCCGAAAACATGGGCAGCCGCTTCTATTTCCATAATTCTAGAATATCGGTATCAGAGCCCGAGACGCAAGCCCGCTGATAGCGTCTGGTCAAAACGGGGGGCGCGCGGAGCCGCTGAGAACGGCTCCGGCCGACACCCGTCGTGATATCAGCAATTTGATGTGGGAAGATCGAGGCTAGCGGACCGGAACCGTCACGAGCAGCAGGACGGGGCGCAGCACGCCGCGGCGGCCTCGCCCCCGCCCGGCTTGCGCGCCTCGACGAGCGCGGAGACGACATGGTTCTCGATCCCGCGCCCCGGCGCCCAAGTGCTGATCGCTTCGCGGCTCTTCGGCTGCTCGGTGACGCGGATGTCGGTAAAGCCGGCGGCGGCGAGCCACGCCACGATCTCGGTCCGCGGCGCCGCGCCGGCGACGCAGCCGCACAGCAGCGTCGGGTCGGCCCGCAATTCCGCCGACAGCGGCACGATGTTGATCACGTCCGACACCGCCAGCCGACCGGCGGGCTTCAGCACGCGAAACGCCTCCCGGAACACCTGCGCCTTGTCGGGCACGAGGTTGATGACGCAATTCGAGATCACGATATCGGCGGTGTTGTCGGCGACCGGCAGGTGCTCCAGTTCGCCGAGGCGGAATTCGACATTCGCGGCGCCGGTCGCGACGGCGTTGGCGCGCGCCTTCGCCAGCATCTCGTGCGTCATGTCGACGCCGATCACCCGGCCCGTGGCGCCAACCTGATCTGCGGCCAGGAAGCAATCGAAGCCGGCGCCGCTGCCGAGATCGATCACCACCTCGCCGGGTTTCAGCGCGGCGATCGCCTGCGGGTTGCCGCAGCCGAGGCCGAGATTGGCGCCGTCCGGCGCGGCGGCCAGCTCCGTCTCGGAATAGCCCATGCGCCGGGCCTTGTCGGCAGCCTGCTCGGTCGCCGGCCCGCAGCACGACGTCTCCCCGGCCGCGACGGCGATGCCGCCGTAGCGAAGACGCACCATCTCCTTGATCTGGCTGTCATCCATGGCGCTTCCTCCTAAGCGGCGGTGGTTTTCGCCGCGGACGAACCCGCGGCGGCGGAGTTGAAGACCTGCGTGCAGGAGACGCCTTGCCCGCAACAATTCTCGGTCAGATAGGCGAGCAGCGCGTTCATCGTGCCGTACTCGGCGGCATAGACCATCAGCCGGCCGACCCGGCGCTGGGTGATCAGCCCGGCATGCACGAGATTGGTCAGGTGAAACGACAGCGACGACGGGATGACGCCAAGCCGCTCGGCGATGTTCCCCGCCGACAACCCGTCCGGTCCGACCGTCACCAACAAGCGGTAAAGCTGCAGCCGGGTCTCCTGCGCGAGCGCGCCGAGCGCCGCGAGGGCCTGTGCCTGTTCCATCGGCAAGCCTCCATTTCGATATTTCTATATTTATAGAATTATCGATTTGGAGTCAAGCGCGAGCCGAGCCCTCAGTGCGGATTTTCGCCGGTGTCGGGTTTGAGGCCGGCCGCTTCGATGCCGGCGACGGCGCAAGCCTCGTCCTTGTCCGAGGTGTCGCCGCTGATCCCGACCGCGCCGACGATGTCGCCCGCCGCGTCGCGGATCAGCACGCCGCCCGGCGCCGGCACCACGCGGCCCTCCGAGGCTTCCATCAGCGCCGTCAGGAACAGCCCGCCGCCCGACGCGGCGCGGCGCGCGAACTCGCGGCCGCCGAACCCCATGCCGAGCGTGCCCCACGCCTTGCCGGTGGCGATCTGGGTGCGCAGGATGCCCGACCTGTCCTCGCGCTTCATCGCGACGAGGTGGCCGCCGGCGTCGAGCACGACGACGGTCAGCGGGTGCAGTTTGAGCTCGCGGCCCTTGGCGAGCGCCTGGTCGACGATGGTCGAGGCCTGGGCGAGGGTGACATTGCTCATTGTCTCTCCTTTCGTTGCAGCGCGCGCCACACCCGTTCCGGGGTGGCGGGCATGTCGATAGCGGCGCCGGCGTCGGCGACCGCGTTCATCACCGCGGCGAGCGAGGCGGTGGTGCCCGCCTCGCCGACGCCTTTGACGCCCAGGGGATTGGTCGTGCAGCGCACCGGGTGCATCAGGCTGACGATGTCGGGCAGATCGTCGGCGCGCGGCATCGCGTAATCCATGAACGAGCCGGCGACGAGCTGGCCGCTGCCATCGTCGTAATGGCCCCATTCGAGGAGCGCCTGGCCGACGCCCTGCGCGACGCCGCCCTGCACCTGCCCTTCGACCAGCACCGGTTGCAGCACCCGGCCGCAATCATCGACGCAGGTATAAGCGGCGAGCGTCGTGCGACCGGTGCCCGGGTCGATCTCGACCTCGGCGACATGGACGCCATTGGGGAAGGACGGCACCGCGTCGTAGGAGCTTTTCGTGTCGAGGCTGTCGCCGAGCCGCTTCGCCTGCTCCGCCAGCTCGAACAGCGCGATGTTACGGTCGGTGCCGGCGATCTCGAACACGCCGTTGCGGTATTGGATGTCCTCGGCCGCGGCTTCGAGCACATGCGCGGCGATGCGACGGCCCTTTTCGATGACCGCGTCGAGCGCCGCGGCGACCGCGCCACCGACCGACATCGTCGAGCGCGAGGCGACCGCGCCGGCGCTCGGCACCTCGTCGTCGCTGTCGCCATGGGCGACATCGATGCTCTCCGCCGGGATGCCGAGATAGTCGGCGACGAGACGACGATAGACCGTGCGGTGCCCCTGGCCGCTCGCCTGCACGCCGATCGCCAGCAGGAGCTTGCTCTGGCCGGGAAAGCCCACCGCGGCGCCCTCGCCCGGTTGGCCGCCGGCGATCTCCAGAAAGCACGAGACGCCGAGGCCGCGCCGTTTGCCCGCCGCCTCCGACGCGGCCTTGCGCCGGGTAAAGCCGGCAACGTCGGCGCGCGTTAGCGCTTCGTCGAACACGGCGGGAAAATCGCCGCTGTCATAGGTGGTGCCGACCGCGGTCTTGTACGGCATGAGCACCGGCGCGATCAGGTTGCGGCGGCGGATCTCGACGCGGTCGATGCCGGTGACGCGCGCCGCCTCGTCGACCAGCCGTTCGAGCGCATAATTCGCCTCGGGGCGCCCTGCGCCGCGGTAGGGCCCGGTCGGCACCGTGTTGGTGAAAAGGCAGCGGATGCGCAGGCCCACGGCCGGGATGTCGTACATGCAGGGCAGGCAACGCGCGAAATTGACCGTCGCGATAAAGGCGCCATGCGAGGTGTGGTAGGCGCCGAGCGCCGCGATGCTGTCGATGTCGATCGCGAGAAACTTGCCGTTCGCGTCGATCGCGAGGCGGCCCTCGATGACGGTGTCACGCGCCTGGTTGTCGGTGAGAAATCCTTCCTGCCGCGTCGAGCGCCAGCGCACTGGCCGGCCGAGCCGCTTTGCGGCGAGCAGCATCGCCGGGTATTCGGGATAGCCCGAGGTGCGCATGCCGAAGGCGCCGCCGACATCGCGCGACACGACGCGCAGCTTCTCGACCGGTACGCCCATCGTGCGAGCAACGTGCTGGCGCATCGCGAAGGCGCTTTGCGAGGCGACATGCAGCACATAGCGGTCGCTTTCCGGCTCATAGACCGCGACCCCGGCGCGCGGCTCCATCGGCGCCATGACGATCCGCTGATTGACGAGCCGCACCCGCGCGACATGCGCCGCGCCGGCGAAGATGCGGTCGAGCGCGGCGCGCTCCTCGGGCTTGGCGCCATAGGGATGCCAGTCGACCGCGACATTGCCCGGCGCCTCGGGCCAAATCTGCGGCGCGCCGGGCGTGGCGGCGCGGGCGATATCGCTGACGGCGTCGCGCGCCTGGTAGTCGACCTCGATGAGCTCGGCAGCGTCGCGCGCCTCGGCTTCGCTCTCGGCGACCACCAGCGCCACCGCGTCGCCGACATGGCGGACGCAATCGCGGGCGAGCGCCGGGCGGGGCGGCGCGACCATGCCGGGGCTGCCCGGCACCGGGACGGGAACCGAGACCGTGCCGATCCCGGCGGCGTCGAGGTCGGCGGCGGTCAGCACCGCCAGCACGCCCGGCGCCCGTCTGGCGACAGCGGTGTCGATGCCGCGAATGTCGGCGAAAGCGTGCGGCGAGCGCACGAACACGCCCCAGGCCGCGCCGTCGGCCGCGACATCGTCCTGAAAATTGCCGGCGCCGGTCAGCAGCCGGTAATCCTCCAGCCGGGGCTCGAACGATCCGTCCATGTTCTCCATCCCTGCCCAAGCGCGATCATAGCCGCTTGCGGCGACGCGACAATCGGCGCGGCGCCGGCTGCTCCGCGGCGCTTAACACTTGTCGCCGATGCTGGTCTAATGCGAAGAGGTGCTTGCGGCGAGAGGATCGCCGCGACAAAGCATCGTGAGGGGGAAGCGACGATGAAGCGAAGGTCCGCGCGCGAGGAGGCCGCGCCACCCCTCGGCATAGTCTTGCGCGGCCGGCGCTAGGCACGTCGCGCATCCCGGCCGCCATTCATGTTCGGGCTCTTCATCAACGCGATCGTCGCCGGCATTCTGCTCGGCGGATTTTATGCCGCGGTCAGCGTCGGCATCACGATCGCGTTCGGCATGCTCGACATCGCCAATATCGCCCAGCCCGCCTTTATCCTCTTGGGCTGCTACGCCGCCTACATGCTCAACCTCTATGTCGGGCTCGACCCGATCGTGACCGGCATCATCATGACCCCGGTGTTCTTCGTACTGGGGATGCTGGTCTACCAGCTCTACTACCACGCCTTCGAGAAGCGCGGCGACCAAGCGATCCAGGGCCTCGCTTTCTTTTTCGGCCTGCTGTTCGTCGGTGAAGTCTCGCTGGTGCTGGTCTTCGGCGTCGATTACCGCTTTGTCGAAGCGAGCTATATCGGCCCGAGCCTGCATCTCGGCATCGTCGAGCTGCCGCTGCGGATGCTGCTGCCGTTTGTCTTCTCGCTGGTGATGATCGGGCTCCTGCAGCTCTATCTCACCCGCAGCTTTGTAGGCCGCGCGATTCTTGCCGTGTCGCAAGACGGGCAGGCGCTACAGCTGATGGCGGCGAGCCCGACCCGGATCAAGGAAATCGCGGTCGGCATCTCGATCGCGACCTGCTCGGTCGCCGGCTCGTTCCTCATCATCATCCAGCCGGTCGAGCCGTCGATTGGCCGCGACTATATCGGCCGCATCTTCGCGATCTGCGTGCTGGGCGGCATGACCAGCATGCCGGGGATGCTGATCGCCGCGATACTGCTCGGCGTCGTCGAAAGCCTCACCTCGACGTTTTACGGCCCGTCCTGGGCGCCGGCGGTCTCCTTCGGTTTCCTGCTGGTGACGCTGGCGGTGCGCCCCGCCGGGCTGCTGGGGCGCTAGCCAATGCGGCGAACGATGAGCGCCGGCACATTCTGGCTCGTGATCATCGTCGTCGGCATCGCGTTTGTGGTGCTGAGCCGGCTGTTCCTCACCAACGAGTATTTCTATTTCGCCGGCTATGTCGTGCTTGAGTACATCGTGCTGTCGACGGCGTGG
>JASHUW010000243.1 GCA_030039815.1 Alphaproteobacteria bacterium | reverse complement strand
CGCTCACCGGCTCGGCCGCGATTTTGCTTCGCATGTGACCCTCGGAGCCGTCTTTGGCCGTTACCGCCGTCCCGCCGGGCCAGCCGCCGATCGGGCCCGATATCACTCAGATCACGATCGAAGAGGAGATGCGCCGCTCCTACCTCGATTACGCGATGAGCGTGATCGTGGCGCGGGCGCTGCCGGATGTGCGCGACGGCTTGAAGCCGGTGCACCGCCGCATCCTCTATTCAATGCAGGTCAACGGCAATCTGTGGAACCGCGCCTACCGCAAATCGGCGCGCATCACCGGCGACGTGATGGGCAAGTACCACCCGCACGGCAACCTCGCGATCTACGACGCGATGGTGCGGATGGCGCAGGATTTCTCGATGCGCGTCAGGCTTGTCGACGGGCAGGGCAATTTCGGCTCGATGGACGGTGACGCGCCGGCGGCAGAGCGCTACACCGAAGCGCGGCTGGCGCGCGTCGCTGACACGCTGCTCAGCGATCTCGAAAACGACACCGTCGATTTCCAGCCCAACTACGACGAGACCGAGCAGGAGCCGAAGGTCCTGCCGGCCGGCTACCCGAACCTGCTCGTCAACGGTGCGCAGGGCATCGCCGTCGGCATGGCGACCAACATCCCGACGCACAATCTCGGCGAGGTCATCGACGCCTGCTGCGCCTATCTCGACAACCGGGCGATCACCGTCGAAGAGCTTATGGAGCATGTGCCGGCGCCCGATTTTCCGACTGGCGGGATCATCGTCGGCCGCGCCGGCTCGCACGCCGCCTACAAGACCGGTCGCGGTGCGGTCGTGTTGCGCGGCAAGAGCCATATGGAGGAAATCCACGGTCGCGAGGCGATCGTCTTCACCGAGATTCCCTACCAGGTGAACAAGGCGAAGCTCGTCGAGCGCATCGCCGAGACGGTGCACGACAAGACGGTCGAGGGCATCGCCGCGCTGCGCGACGAAAGCGACCGCGAAGGATTGCGCATCGTCATCGAGATCAAGCGCGAGGCCGATCCCGACATCGTGCTGAACCAGCTCTATCGGCATACGGCGCTGCAGACGAGCTTCGGCGTCAACATGCTCGCCATCAACGGCGGACGGCCGGAGCTGCTGAGCCTGCGCGACATCGTCGTCGCCTTTGTGGCGTTTCGCGAAGAGGTCATCACCCGGCGCACGACCTACCTGCTCAACAAGGCGCGTGAGCGGGCGCACATCCTGGTCGGGCTCCTGGTCGCGGTCGGCAGCATCGACGAGATCATCGCGCTCATCCGCAGCGCGGCCGATCCGACGGAGGCGCGCGCCGCCCTGATCGGCCGGCGCTGGCCGGTGCGCGACGTGGCGCCGCTCTTGGCCCTGGTCGGCGAAGAGGCCTCGGCCGACGCCGACGGCAACTATCAGCTTTCCGACGCCCAGGCGCGCGCGATCCTCGATTTGCGCCTGCAGCGCCTCACCGGTCTCGAACGCGACAAGATCGCCGAAGAGCTGCAGGAACTGGTCAGGGAGATCGCCGGCCATCTCGAAATCCTGCGCTCGCCCGAGAAGCTGATCGAGGTGCTGCGCGGCGAGCTGGTGGCGATCAAGGAGCAGTTCGCCACCCCCCGCCTCACGCAGATCGAGGATGTCGAGTTCGAGGCCGACATCGAGGCGCTGATCCAGCGTGAGGACATGGTCGTCACCGTCAGCCACGCGGGCTACATCAAGCGCGTGCCGCTCTCGACCTACCGCGCGCAGCGTCGCGGCGGCCGCGGCCGCGCCGGCATGGCGATCCGCGAGGAAGATTTCCTCAGCCAGGTCTTTGTCGCCTCGACCCTCGCGCCAATGCTGTTCTTCACCTCGACCGGGCGGGTCTACAAGCTCAAGGTCTACCGCCTGCCGCTCGGCACGCCGCAGGCGCGCGGCCGGCCGATGATCAATCTGCTGCCGCTCGGCGAAGGCGAGACGATCTCGACCGTGATGCCGCTCCCCGAGGACGAGGAGGATTGGGGCGCGCTGACCGTGATGTTTGCGACCGCATCGGGCTATGTCCGGCGCAACGCGATGTCGGACTTCGTCGATGTCCGCGCCAACGGCAAGATCGCGATGAAATTCGAGGGCGAGGATGCCGACGACCGCCTGATCGCGGTCGCGCCTTGCGGCGTCGACGACGATGTTCTGCTCGCCACCAAGAACGGCAAGGCGATCCGCTTCCCGGTCGAGGACGTTCGCGTGTTTGCCGGCCGCTCGTCGGTTGGCGTCCGCGGCATCCGCCTCTTGGGCGACGACCAGGTGATCTCGATGTCGATCCTGCGGCACGAGGAAGTGTCGCCCGAGACCCGCGACGCCTATTCGAAGCTCGCCAACGAGCGGCGGCGCCAAAATGGCGACGACGAGTTGCCGCCCGAAGCCGATGACGGCGAAAACGGCAATGGAGCTGCCGGCGAGGCGGTGATTTCCGAAGAGCAATTCCTCGATCTTGCGGCGCGCGAGGAATTCCTCCTCAGCGTCACGGAAAAAGGCTTCGGCGTGCGCAGCTCGGCCTATGGCTATCGCATTACCGGGCGCGGCGGCCAGGGCATCAACAACATGGACCTCACCCGGCGCAGCGATGCGGTCGTCGCGGTCTTCCCGGTCGGGGCCAAGGACCAGATCATGCTGGTCACCGATGGCGGCATGGTGATCCGCTGCCCGGTCGACGACATCCGCATCGCGCGGCGCGGCAGCGCCGGCGTGGTGATTTTCCGCGTGGGCGAGGGCGAGCGCGTGGTATCGGTAGCGCGACTGCCCGAAGTCGCCGCCGAAGAAAATGGGGAAAACGGCGACGCGGCAGGCGAGAGCGAAGAGGGGGACGACAAGTGAGGAAGTCGCGGATCGGCGTCTATCCCGGCACCTTTGATCCCATCACCAACGGCCATACCGACATCATCCGCCGTGCCGCCAAGATCGTCGACCGGCTCGTCGTCGGGGTCGCCCGCAACGACGGCAAGGGACCGCTTTTTTCGACCGACGAGCGGGTCGAGATCACCCGTCGTGAAATCGCCGGATTTGAGCCCGATATCGCCGAGCGCATCGAAGTGCGTCCGTTCGATACGCTCTTGATGAAATTTGCCGAGTCGGTCGGCGCCAGCGTCATCATCCGCGGGCTGCGCGCGGTCTCGGATTTCGAATACGAGTTTCAGATGGCCGGGATGAACGCCCGCCTCAACACCGAGATCGAGACTGTCTTCCTGATGTCGGCCGATCGCTACCAGTTCATTTCGTCGCGCTTCGTGAAGGAGATCGGCGCGCTCGGCGGCGATGTCTCGCATTTCGTCAGCAAAGAGGTCGCCGAGCGTCTCACCGAGCGCTTCAGCCAGCGGGCGAAGGAGCGCTAAGCCAGCATCTTGTCGACCAGCGCGCCGGCCGCGGCCCAATCGTAGGTCCGGTAGCTATGCGCGCAGGTCACAAATGGCGCGCCGGCATAAAACATCTCGTACTGCACGTGCCGCGAACCGAACTCCGAGCCAAGCGCGTCCCAGGCGAGCTTGAGGAAATCGACCCGCTCCTGGGCGCCCGACACCGGCGAGCGCTGCGTCAAGCCGATGATCCGCGCCAGTTCCGGGTTCTCGCCGTCGCGGGCGGATGACGGCAGCATGATGAGCGCGCCGCCAGCAAGCCCGCGGATCGTCTCGATCAGCTTCGGATAGAGCTCCTGGGTCAGCACCTGGGCGGCGTACATCATGTGCTTGTTGGGCACGAAATAGCCGTCCTGCAGGTGCCCGGCGGCTTCCATGCCGACCACCATGCCCTCGACCATCGCGGCCTGCGCGGCGAGCTTGCCGAGCGTTTCGCGCACCGGCGGCATGGCGCTGGTGCCGATCGTGTCGGCGATGCGTCGCGCGATGCCGACGAGGAACCGCACCTTGACCATCAGCCGGATCTGCGACTGGTAATTCTGGAAGGTGTGGCCCAGCGTGTCATGGAACTGCGCCCGGCACATATCGGTGTCGCGGTGCACGAAAACGCGGTCCCACGGCACCTTCACATCCTCGAACCAGACCAGCGCATCATTCTCGTCGAAACGCGCGGAGAGCGGGTTGTCGCGCGGCGACACCGCGGCCGCCTCGTAGGATTTGCGCGACAAGAGCTTCAGTCCCTTCGTCGCCATCGGTATCGCGAACGAGGTCGCCAAATCCTCTTCGCCCGGCCGCAGCGGCTGCAAATTCGCGACGAGCAGCTCGTTCGCCATGATCGCGCCGGTGCCCAGCATCTTGGCGCCGCGCACGGTGATGCCCTCTGCGTCCTCGTCGACGATCCGCGCGACCAGCTCCTCTCCCTGTTCGCCCCACGCCTTGTTGCGGTCGGCTTGCGGGTTGATGATCACGTAGCTGACGTAATGGTCGTGACGGCGGACCTCGTCGAAATAATCGAGCAGGGCCTGTGCCCGTGCCTCGCCGTGACGCCGGATCACCTCGATGCCGATCACCTGGCCCAATAGGCTCGACGCCACGTGATCCGGCGACCGGCCGAGAAACCCGCCCGATTGCTCGGCCCATTCGCTCAGTGCCCGGCGCCGCGCGACGAGTTCGGCATGGCTCTTCGGCTGCTGCCAGCAGCGATTGATGCGGGCGTAGCCGCCAGCGACCGGCGCGGCGAAGGTCATGCGCTCGAGGTTTTCCGGTAGCGCCTGGTGGTCGTAGAGCGCGGCGACTTGGTGCACCGCATTGCGGAAGGCGGGATGCGTCGTCACGTCGCTGACCCGCTCGCCGTCGATATAGATCTCGCGCCCGTCGCGTAGCGCCGCGAGATGGTCGGCGCCCGTCTTGACCTCGCCTCTGCCTGTCATGCGTCCTCCGGTAGTAGAATTCATACCGGTGTAAAATCGCGTCTTAACCGGTATCGCCCGGCTGTAGTTTTCTGGGCTTGACGGTAACGGCGGGCGCGAAGCCGGGCAATGGCCGCACTTTCGGTTGCAGCTTCGGGAGCATGGGTCCCGATCACCTTGGGCGCGGCGCTGGCCCAGACGCTGCGCAACGCCGCGCAACGTCACCTGACGGGCGATCTCGGAGCGCTCGGCGCGACGCTGGTGCGGTTTCTTTACGGGCTGCCGTTCGCCGCGATCTGGCTGGCGGTTGCCTGGGTCGGTTTCGCCGAGCGCGGCGCCTGGCCGACGATCAATACCGCGTTCCTGGTCTGGACCGTCGTCGCGGCCTTGAGCCAGATCGCCGCGACCGCGCTGCTGCTGCGCAATATGGAGGAGCGCAACTTCGCGGTCGGTGTCGCGTATTCGAAAAGCGAGATCGTTCAGGTGGCGCTGTTCGGACTTGTGCTGCTCGGCGACAAGGTATCGCCCCTGGTCATACTGGCGATCGTCGTCGCGAGCGCCGCCGTCGTCCTGCTTTCGTTGCCGGCGGGCGACCGATCGCTGGTGTCGATCGCGCGTGGCTGGGCGTCGCGGTCGGCGCTGTTGGGCCTGGGATCAGGCGCGGCGTTTGGCATGGCGGCGGTCGGTTATCGCGGCGCGGCGCTTGCGCTGGCAACGCCGTCGATCGTCTTTGCCGCGGCCGAAAGTCTTGTCTGGGCACAGATGTTCCAGACCGTTCTGCTCGGCTTCTACCTGATCTGGCGCAACGCGGCGGTGGTCGTCGCGGTGATCGAAGCCTGGCGCGTGTCCTTGCTCGCCGGCGCGATGGGAGCGATCGGTTCCGCCTGCTGGTTCACCGCGATGGCGATGAAGCCGGTGGCCCAGGTGCGCACGCTGGGACTGGTCGAGCTCTATTTCAGCTACATCGTCTCGCGCCGCGTCTTCCGCGAGCGCCTTGGCGTTGCCGAGTTGATCGGCCTCGTTCTTCTCGCGGTCGGGCTGGTCGGCATCGTCGCCTTGCATTGAGGGAGGGGTTTCGCAACAACCGCCGCGGATTGCGTTGCAATTTGCGAAAAATGCCGGGCGAAACTTCTGCGCCGTTACGAATCCGGTAACTATCATAGTGGGTTAGAGACTGTGCCTCAATGGCACATGGCTTGATTTCTCCGTGATCCGAGAGGCGAAAGGACGCCTGATCGGAGTAGGAAAAATGCCGACCCACGAGACCGAGATCGAATTGCTGGCCCGGGCGATGATCGACCGTCACGGCGCAGAGGCGGCGCGGGCGGCCGTCGTTCGTCTCAACCAGATGATCGACCGCAGCGACTGGGACGGTCGCGACCGCTGGGCTTGTGTGGTGCACATGATCCACGAGCGCCAGGGCATTGGCGCGGCTGCGGCCCGTCGGGAGCGCGGCCGTTTCGACCTTGGTGCAACCCATAACGTGTGACAGTAATCATAATCACTACTTTTTCAAGAAACTCTCGGAATCGGGCGCAAGCTCGCTTAACCCGGACTTAACCATATCCTCGTATCTTTTGATGCGCTTGGTGCTGCCCCCAGCACAGTAGGGTAGGTCCGACCATGGGTAGGGATGAGCTTTTCCCCAATCGCCTGCTGATCATCGATGACGACGATGCCTTCGCGCGGTTTGTCAAAAAGGTCGCGGAATCTCTTGGTTTCGAGGTCGAGGCCGTAGCCGACCCCGACGAATTCAAGATGACCGCGAAGGCCTGGGCGCCAACGCTGGTCATCCTCGACCTCAACATGCCGGGCTGCGACGGTGTCGAGTTGATGCGCCACCTGGCTCTGGCGCAATGCGGCGCGCATGTCG
>JASHUW010000242.1 GCA_030039815.1 Alphaproteobacteria bacterium | reverse complement strand
CGGTCTTGATCCAGACCGCTTTGACGTTGAGGTACTCTTCCATCTGCTGAATACCAGATTCACGGCCATAGCCGCTCATCTTGTAGCCGCCGAACGGCACCGCCGGGTCCATCGCCTGATAGCAGTTGGTCCACACCGAGCCGGCGCGCAGCCCTTTCGCGAGGCGATGCGCCTTCGACACGTCGCGGGTCCACACGCCGCTGCCCAGGCCGAACTGGGTCGAGTTGCCGCGCTGGATCACCTCCTCGACATCGGTGAAGGGGATCGCCGGGGCGCCCAAACCGATCGAGTACGGCCTACGCCATCAGCGCCGCAGCAATCTCCGCAGCCCCGCAAGATCGCGGGTATTGACGATATCGCCGGGTTCGAGCCAGCCGCGCCGCGCCTGATCGACGGCATAGCGCATGAAGCCGAGCTCCGCGGTGCTGTGGGCGTCGGTCGATAGCGCCAGCTTGACGCCCATCTCTTTCGCCAGCTTGCAATGCCACTCGTTGAGGTCGAGCCGGTCGGGCTGACCGTTGACCTCCAGCGCGACCCCGCGCTCGCGGGCGCCCGCCAACACCCGCTCGACATCAAAATCGCAGCCGCGGCGCTCTTCGATGAGCCTTCCGGTCGGATGAGCGAGGACCGAGAGATGAGGGTTGTCCATCGCCTTGAGGAGACGCGATGTCTGCTTGTCGCGCGGCAGATCGAACGCGGAGTGGATTGCGCCGACGACGAAATCGAGCCGCGCCAGAATATCGTCGGGGAGGTCGAGCCGCCCGTCATCGAGGATGTCGACCTCAACCGAACGCAGCACGGTGAAGCCGGTCAGCGTCTCGTTGAGCCGCGCGATCTCGTCGATCTGCCGGGCGAGGCGAGCGGCATCGAGCCCATGCGCGACGGTCACGCGCTTGCTGTGGTCGCTGATCGCCAGGTAGGAATAGCCGCGGTCGCGCGCCGCCTGCGCCATGTCCCGGGCCGAGGCCCGGCCGTCGCTTTCGGTGGTATGGGCGTGCAGGTCGCCGCGCATGTCGGCGAGCGTCACCAGATGCGGCAGCCGGCCGTGGCGAGCCGCTTCGATCTCGCCGTGGTCCTCGCGCAATTCGGGCTCGATATAAGGCAGCCCGAAGGCGCGGTAGACCTCCTCCTCGGTGCGCGCGGCGATGCGGTGCGTGCCGTCGAACAGGCCGTATTCATTGAGCTTGAGGCCGCGGCCTGCGGCGATCCCGCGCAGCGCGATGTTGTGCGCCTTGGAGCCGGTGAAGTACATCAGCGCGGCGCCGTAAGTCGCGGGCGAGACCACCCTCAGATCGACCTGCATCCCGTTGCGCAGCACCACCGACGACCGGGTTGGCCCTTGCGCCAGAATTTGTCGGACGTCCTCGTAGGCGACAAAGCGCTCGATGATGTCGCGGCCCTTCGCCCCGGCGACGACAATGTCGAGATCGCCAACCGTTTCCCGGCGGCGGCGATAACTGCCGGCGATCGCCGCCTGCTCGACGCGGTTCCCGGCGCGCAAGTACTTCAGGAGCGGCTCGGCGACGTCCTCGGCGACCGGCCGCTTGATGCGCGGCGTCATCGCGGAGCGCTTTTCGGCCTCCTGCAGGATTCGCTTTTCGGTCTTTTCGCCAAAGCCCGGCAGGTCGCGGACCTTGCCGGATTTGGCGGCGGCCGCGAGCTCGGAAAGGCTGCGGATGCCGAGCCGGTCATAGAGCGCGCGCACGCGTTTCGGGCCAAGCCCCGGAAGGTCGAGCAGGGCGAGGAGCCCCGGCGGCGTCTTGCGCTCCATCTCGTCGAGAACCGCGATGTGGCCGGTCTCGGCGAGCGTCTCGATCTTGTCGGCGAGGTCCTTGCCAATGCCGGGCAGCTCGGCGAGGTTCTCGCCTGCTTCCGTCATCGCCAGCACATTGCGCGGCAATTCGCCGACGATTCGCGCGGCATTGCGGTAGGCGCGGATGCGGAACGGATTGCCGCCTTCCAACTCGATCAGATCGGCGAGCTTTTCGAGGCTGCGGGCGATGTCGGAATTCAGAACGGGCACGGGCGTCGCGAGCTCCTGACAGCGCGACGATCGGCTCTCGGCGACGACCGCGCCTTGAGGCAGATCAAAGCCAGACCGCTCTTTTGCTGGCACCATCGCGCCGATTGGACGGGGAAGCTGCTGTGACCGATCAAGCAGCGCAGCAAGGTGCGGTGGACGGGGGCGATGCCACGGCTCCCTATGGGGAACTTGTCCGCGCGGGACGGACCAATGCGGCGATCGCCGGCAAGCTGCGTCAGGCCGCCGACATCCTCGCCGCTCAATCGGCCGACCCGTTTCGCGTCCGCGCCTACCGTAACGCCGCGCAATCCCTCCTGGCGCTGGCAGAGGACATCCGGCTCGTCGCCGAGCGCGGCGGGCGCAAGGCGGTCGAGGCCGTCCCTGGCGTCGGCGCATCGATCGCGGCCTCGATCATCGAGATGCTGGCCACGGGACGCTGGCGGTTTCTCGACCATCTGAAGGGCAGCACGAGTCCCGAGAGCCTGTTTCGGGCGGTGCCCGGCGTCGGTCCGGAGTTGTCGCGGCGGCTGTCCGAGGATCTCGGCATCGATACGCTCGAAGCGCTCGAGGCCGCCGCCTATAGCGGCCGACTGGAACGCGCGCCCGGCTTCGGACCGCGGCGCGCGGCGATGGTGCGATCGGCGCTCGCCGAGATGCTCGGTCGCGTTCGCGTCCCGCCGGCGTCGCCGCACGAGGAGCCGCCGGTTGCGCTGTTGCTCGAGGTCGATCGCGAGTATCGGGAACGCGCGGCGGCGGAGGATCTGCTCAAGATCGCGCCGCGGCGGTTCAACCCGACCGGCGAGGCATGGCTGCCCGTTCTGCACGCGGTTCGCGACGGTTGGCATTTCACCGCCATCTATTCCAACTCGGCTCGGGCGCATCAGCTCGGCCGCGTGTTCGACTGGGTGATCGTCTATTTCCACAAGGACCATCGGCCCGAAGGGCAGTGCACGATCGTCACCGAGCGGCTCGGCCCGCGCGCCGGCCAGCGCGTCGTCCGCGGGCGGGAGATGGAAGGTCCGGAGGGCACGCCGGCGATCGCTGCGGCGGTCGCGAGTACGCGGCGGGGCCGGAATGCCGCGCGCGTCGGCTGAACTCGCTCCCGCGAACCTCCCGACCGCCGAGGCGAGGCTGCTTCGGGTCGTCGAGGACATCGCGCGCGATCTTAATCCGGCGCAGCAGCCGGCCCGGGTGAACCTGGGCAGTCGGCTCGATCGTGACCTCGGCATCGACAGCATCGGGCGGGCGGAACTGGTTCTGCGCGTCGAGGCCGAGTTTGGCGTCACGCTCCCGGCTCGCGTGCTGTCCGAGGCCGAGACGCCGCGCGACCTGCTGAATGCGGTGTCGGGGGCGAGCGGCGTCGCGACCGGCCGGCCAACGCCGACGATGCGCGCGATGCCGGTTACCGGCGCCGCAACCGCGCCGGCCGAGGCCGCGACGCTTTGCGCGGCGCTGAATTGGCATGCCGAGCAACATCCCGACCGGCCGCACATCATCCTGGAAGAGAGCGACACGGAAACCACGACCCTGACCTATCGCGGCCTCGCCGAGCGGTCGCGACAGGCGGCACAGGGAATGCGCGAGCTCGGCGTCGCGGCGGGCGACCGCGTCGCGATCATGCTGCCGACATGTGTCGATTTCTTCGTCGCGTTCTTTGCCGCCCTTTACGCCGGCGCGGTCCCCGTGCCGATCTATCCGCCGCTCCGTGCCAGCCAGATCGAGGAACACCTGCGCCGCCAGGCCGGTATTCTCGGCAATGCCGCGGCGACGCTCCTCGTCACGTCCGCCAACCTGCAGAAGGCGGCGGATTTTTTGCGCTCGCTCGTCGACAGCATCGAAGGCGTGACGACCGTCGCCGCTTTGCCGGCGGCGGCGACGGTGGCGCTACCGCGGGTCGAAGACGCCGCGGCGACGGCCCTTATCCAGTACACGTCCGGGAGCACGGGCGCCCCCAAGGGCGTGGTGCTGAGCCACGGCAACATCCTGGCCAATATAAAGGCGCTCGGTTCGGCGCTTAACGCCACCTCGAACGATGTCTTCGTCTCCTGGCTGCCGGTGTATCACGACCTCGGTCTGATCGGCGCCTGGCTCGGCAGCCTTTATTACGGCGCGGCGTTTGTCGCGATGCCGCCGCAGCGCTTTCTGACCCGGCCCGAGCGCTGGCTCTGGGCCATTCATCGGCATCGCGGCACCCTGTCCGCCGCGCCGAGCTTCGCGTTCGATTTGTGTGTCAGGACGATCGAAGATGCTGCCATCGAGGGGCTTGATCTCTCATCGCTGCGGCTGGTGGCAAACGGCGCCGAGCCGGTCAGCATCGCCACGTTGCGGCGCTTCACCGAGCGGTTCGCCCGCTATGGGTTTCGCGCGGAGGCGATGGCGCCGGCATACGGGCTCGCCGAAAACACCGTCGGCCTCACGCTGCCGCCATGCGGCCGGGCGCCGCTCATCGATCGCGTGACGCGCGACGGCTTGCGCAAAAGGG
This sequence comes from Alphaproteobacteria bacterium, assembly GCA_030039815.1. Lineage (GTDB taxonomy): Bacteria > Pseudomonadota > Alphaproteobacteria > ATCC43930 > CGMCC-115725 > DATARH01. The sequence continues at coordinate 4,044 of JASHUW010000242.1, read as the reverse complement.
GGGTCGCCGAGCCGGCCGCCGCCGACGCGCCCGCGATCGTCGAGATCGTCTCCTGCGGCAAGCCGCTGCCCGGCCATGAGGTTCGCATCGTCGACGATATCGGTCACGAGCTTCCCGAGCGCCGGGAGGGACGGGTGCAATTTCGCGGCCCGTCGGCGACCGCCGGCTATTTCCGCGAGCCGGCCAAGACCGCGGAGCTTTTCGACGCCGATTGGCTCGAAACCGGCGATCTCGGTTATATCGCGGCCGGCGAGCTTTACGTCACCGGGCGCACCAAGGACATCATTATCCGCGGCGGCCGCCATCTGCATCCGACCGAGATCGAGGAAGCCGTCGGCGGCCTGCCCGGCGCGGCAAGGGGCGGGGTCGCCGCGTTTGGCCAGCACGATCCGCACACCGGAACCGAGCGGCTGGTCGTTCTGGTCGAGACCGCGCTGCGCGGCGCGGATCGCGATCGTCTTCGAGCGCTTGTCACGTCGACCGCGATCGGCGTGCTCGATGCGCCGCCCGAGGAAATCGTCTTCATCCCACCGCACAGCCTGCCGAAGACGGCGAGCGGGAAATTGCGCCGCAGCGCGGCGCGGGATCTCTATGAGGCAAGGCAGCTGGGACGGCACCGCGGGCTGCGGCGGCAGATGACCTCGCTCGGGCTTGCCGCGGTCGTGCCCGAACTGCGGCGCGCCTGGCGTGCCGCCAATGCGCTCGCCTATGCCGCCTACTGGTGGGGCGTCATCGGCTTGCTGGTGGCGCCTACCTGGTCGTTGGTGATGGTGCTGCCGCGGCGATCCTGGCGCTGGTCCGCCGTGAGGGGATCGGCGCGATTGGCGCTGTGGCTGACCGGAACGCAGCTGACGGTCGAACGCCGCGGCGAGCTCCCCGAGCGGGCGGTGATCATCTGCAACCACGCCAGCTATGTCGATACGCTCGCGCTCGCCGCGGCCTTGCCGGGGGAACTTTGCTTCGTCGCCAAGCGCGAGCTTGTCGGCAAGCCCATCGCGCGGTGGGCCCTCGAGCGTCTCGGAACCCTGTTCGTCGAGCGGGTCGAGATCGAGCAAGAGATCGCGGATATCCAGCATATCGCCGCGGCGGCACGCGATACCAAGCGGCTGGTGGTCTTCCCCGAAGGTGGGTTCACCCGCGTTCCCGGGTTGATGCCGTTCAAGCTCGGCGCCTTTTCCGTCGCGGCATCGGCCGGCCTGCCGATCGTACCCGTCGCGCTTCGTGGAACGCGATCGGTGCTGCGGGGCGACGCGTGGTTTCCCCGTCATGGGCGGGTCGCCGTGGCGATGGGCGAACCCATCTTGCCGCGGGGGGATTCGCTGGCCGAGGCGGCACGCCTCCGCGATCGGGCGCGCGCGTTCGTCCTCAAAGCTTGTGGCGAGCCCGATCTCGGTTAGCCTGCGAAAGAGGATGCGGCGCGTGCAATACCGGTTCGGTGCGGCTTGGCGAAAACTGTTCCCTTGCGTATTTGCGGTCCATTTGCCGCGTCACCCGGGAAATGGGCGCGGGGAGGGAGGTAAACCTCAGCTGAGCAAGACCGCTGCCGTTCTCCTATTTCTGCTGCTCGGCGTGGTGCCGGCCGAGGCGCAGCGCGCGCCGCCGACGGCGTTCCTGCCGTCGCCGATCTGGGTCTACAACAACTGGTCAGCCTATGACGAGCTGTCGGACCAAGTTCCGCTGACGGAAGAGCTCGCGATGCGCGAGCTGCGCGAGCTGGAGCGGCTGCGCCGGGCCGGCGTGCGGATCGACTATTACGTCATGGACGCCTTCTGGTACGCGCCCGATGGCGGCTACCGGACATGGCGCAAGGAAACCTGGCCGAACGGCCCGGATGCCTGGCTTGCGGCGTGCCGCGAAGCCGGCATCAAGCCCGGTCTCTGGTTTGCCACCAACACGCTCGAACATCTAAATCCCACGGACAAGTGGCTGAGCTCGGTCGCGTCTTCGAAGTACACGATGACGTTGTACGCCGGCGGATTCCTCGCCGATTTCATGAATGCCCTGGAGTACTGGTACGATCGCGGGATCCGGATGTTCAAATTCGATTTCGCCGATATGGACGCGACCGCGCCGAGCGATGAGGGCGTTGTTGCTCCCCACGAAATCCGCCGCCGCAACGAGGACGCATTGCATGCCGCGTTGGCGGCGTTTCGCGCACGGCACCCGGATGTGGTGCTGGTGGCGTTCAACGGTTTCGTCGGCGATGTCGGCTCGGCGAAGAGCAGCGTGCATTCCGCCAGTTTTCGCTGGCTCAATGTCTTCGACGCGCTCTATGCGGGCGATCCGCGCCCGTCGCAGGTGCCCGAGGTCAATTTCTATCGCTCCGTCGATATTTACACCGACCGGATGGTGCGGCGGTTCGAGCAGGCCGGGGTCCCGCTCGAACGCATCGATTCGACCGGCTTCATGATCGGCGATACCGGAACCAATTATCGTCGGCGCACGGCGGGGTGGAAGGGCGCGCTGCTCCTGCTGATGGCGCGAGGCGGCTGGGTCGACACGATCCACGGCAATCTCGAATTTCTCGATGACGCCGATGCGTCTTGGTTCGCGAAGGCGCAGGCTCTCTACGACGGCCTGCAGCAGCAAGGTGCGACGCGCGCGTTTGGCGGCCTCGCGGGGGATCGCGATCCCTATGGCTTCGTCTCGCAGAACGTCGAGGGCAGCCTTTATCTTGTCGTCAATCCGGCGCAGGCGGCTTCGGTCGCGCAATTGCCCGACGCGCCCGCCGCGGGTGGCCGCATTCTGTTTCGCGACGCCGGGTTCGAGCCATCGCTGGACGGCGGATCGATCCGGCTCGGCGCGGGTCAACTGGCGCTTGTCGGCTTCGGCCGTTACGCCGATCCCGAGTACGATCTCGGCGTTGGCGACTTCCGCATCCCGAAACGCATCGAGCCGTTGCCCGCGAGGTTCAAACGGGTGGCTCCGGGACTGACGTATCGAACCACCATCGACGCGCCGCCAACAGGCGAGGATGTGCGGGTGATCTTTCGTCAGTATGAGCAAAACGGCGCGCTGAAGCGCAGCGCGGATCCCGCAGGCATGGGAAAATTCTTCGTCATCAGCGCGACCCAGGCCGGCAAGTCCGTGCCGGTCGATATCGACTATGACAGGGTCGTATGGAGCGGGATGTCGTGGGCGGCGGGGGAAATCCGCCATGCCGATCTCGTCCCCGATGCGCCGTTGCAGATCAGCGTGTCCTCGGCCGACCGCGCTCCGTCCGAGTACCTCGATGCGCAGCTCTACCGGGTCGAATATTGATCCACGGTGGGATCGGCGCTTTCCCGGCAGCGGATCATCCATTTGTTGTGAGGGCGTGGGCGGCATACGATGCTCCCCGCTTGCGGTGTGACGCGATGCGGGGAGACGGCCGATGGCAGCGAACTACAGCATTTGTCTTGGAACGGCGGGCTGGGGCGTCTGGCACAGCCCGGATGCCGGCCAGTCATGGACACGGCATCGCGCCCCGTTTCCCTTGAACAGCCGCATCCAGGCGCTGGTCGCCCATCCGACGCGGGCGCATACCATCCTGGCCGGCGGCGATACCGGCCTGTTCGCGAGCGACGACGGCGGCGCGAAATGGGAGCGCATCGGCGCCCAGGGCGATCTGCCGACGATCTGGTCGCTGACCATCGACCCGGTCGATCCCGATACTCTCTTCGCCGGCACGCGTCCGGCCGGGATCTATCGCTCGCGCGACGGCGGCCGGCACTGGGAGAAACTCCCCGTCGACATCGCTCCCGAATGCTCGATCGGCACGCCTTTCGTGACCGGTCTCGTCGTCGACCCCGACGATCACCGCAGGGTGTGGGCCGGGGTCGAGATCGACGGCGTCTTCCGCAGCCTCGACGGCGGCGATAGCTGGACGCACCTCACGACGGGCCTCTACGACCCGGACATCCATGCGGTGGCGCTCGCCGCGACCAACCCCAAGCGCGTCTATGCGAGCACGGCGCGCGAAGTGTTCGTCAGCGACAATCTCGGCGACACGTGGCAGTCGCTGGAAATCAGGGAGAAATGGCCGCTGCCCTACGCCCGCGGCCT
>JASHUW010000241.1 GCA_030039815.1 Alphaproteobacteria bacterium | reverse complement strand
CGGTGACCTCGATATAAAGGATCGCGATGTCGCAATCCACGCGCAGCGGCGGGTAGAGGATCGCGCCCGACATCACGTCGTGGCCACGCGGCTCGAACATCAGCGAGCGCCGCACCCAATCGAACCGGGCGATAAAATCCTGGCGCCGCTCGCTCATCGTCGCGCCATTCAGAAACGGTCCGCCGCCGATCACCAGCCGCACCGGATTGCCGCAGGTGTGGCCGTCGATGCATGAGAAGGTGTGGCGGCCAGGCGGCACCGGGTCCGCTGATGTCAATCGGGTTGGTGGGAGGGAAGCTCGATCGGCACGCAATTGCGCCGTCCTTGCATGATGCAATCCTCGATCTGCGACTCGTGGCGCAGCTCGCGGACCAGCAGGACCCCGGCGATCGCCAGCAACAGGATGACGATGAGCCCCATCGACGCGTTGGTGCGCCTGAGCTCGCCTTCCTCGATCTCGCTCTGCCGCAGCATCGCAATGTCCCTGCGGCCGACAGGCCACGGTACAGTGTAGCCGGTTCGCCGGCGTGTCGCACGCGGAGATCGGGCGATAGCGCCGATTGCGGCGCACTTCGCTCTGCGCTATTGACCCTTGTCTACAAAGATCAAAGGAATTGCCGCATGGCACAGCCGGGCCCGCTTGCGGGTATTACTGTCGTCGATCTGTCCCGCATCCTCGCTGGACCCTATTGCACGCTCCTGCTCGCTGAGCTAGGCGCGCGGGTGATCAAAGTCGAGACGCCGACCGGCGACGACGCCCGCCAATACGGACCGTTTACCAACGGCAAGTCCACCTATTTCGCCTCGGTTAATCGCGGCAAGGAGTCGATCGCGCTCGACCTCAAAGCGCCGGGCGACCGCGAGATTTTCGAGCGGCTGCTGGACAAGGCCGACGCCATCGTCGAGAACTTCCGCCCCGGCACCATGGAACGGCTCGGCTATGGTTGGGAGACGCTGCACAAGCGTTATCCGCGGCTGATCTATGCGGCTGCATCGGGGTTCGGCCATAGCGGTCCGTTCTCGCACTATCCGTCTTATGACATGGTGGTGCAGGGCCTCGGCGGGATCATGAGCATTACCGGTAACCCCGGCGAGCCCTCGCCCCGCATCGGCACCTCGGTCGGCGATCTCGCCGGCGGTCTCTATACGACGATCGCGCTCAATGCCGCGCTGCTCCACCGGGAGCGCACGGGCGAGGCGACAAAGGTCGATGTCGGGCTGTTCGACTGCCAGTTGGCGCTCTTAGAAAACGCAATCATGCGTTACACGACGTCGGGTGAAATCCCCGGGCCATTGGGTGCGCGGCACCCGTCGATCACGCCGTTCGAGGCGTTTAAGGCCCAGGATGGCGACATCATCATCGCCGCCGGCAATGACGGGTTGTGGCTCAAGCTGACGGAAGCCCTTGGCCACCCTGAGTTGGCGCAAAATCCCAACTACAAGACCAATCCGCTGCGCAACCAGCATCAGCCGCAGCTCAAGGCCGAGATCGACGCCATTCTTTCGACGAACACGCGCGACCATTGGCTGAGCGTGCTCGAAGCGGCTGGCCTGCCCTGCGGTCCGGTTAACAACGTGGCGCAGGCGATCGCCCACCCGCAGGTCGAGGCGCGCAACATGCTGATCGAGGTGGACGACGCGACGACCGGCCCGCTCAAGCTCGTCGGCAACCCGATGAAGTTCTCGGCGTTCGACGACCCGCACACCCGCGCCCCCGCTCCCGATCTCGACGCCGACCGCGCCAAGATCCTGCGCGAACTGGGGATGTGACCGCGGCACTGCTCCCGCCCGGACAAGCATCTTGAGGTCGCGCCATCAACGGCGGCGCGGCCGGTTCTGGCACGTGCTCGGCTGGAGCATCGCCGGCTTTCTGGTTATCGCACTAGTGATCGCCGGCGGCGGTTTTATGGCGCTACGCACGTCGCTGCCGACGATCGACGGCCGGATCGTAGTGGCCGGGCTCCATGGCGAGGTCAGCATCGTCCGCGATGCGGACGGCGTGCCGACTATTAGCGCTGAGAATGACGACGACTTGGCGTTCGGGCTGGGCTACGCCCACGCCCAGGATCGCCTTTTCCAGATGGAGCTGCAGCGCCGTTACGGTGCGGGTCGGCTCGCGGAGATTTTTGGCGGCGCCGCGGTCCCCATCGACACGCAAATGCGGGTTCTTGGTCTATACCGCGCAGCCGAGGCCGCGTTCGGCAAGCTATCGCCGCAAGTGCAACAAGGGATCAAGGCCTATTGCGCCGGGGTCAACGCCTATCTGGCGACGCGCGGCACCTTGCTACCGCCAGAGTTCCTGCTACTGCGCTCCTTACCTGAGCCCTGGACGCCGGCCGACGTGATGGTCTGGGGCAAGCTGATGGACTTCCAGCTCGGCGGGAATTATCGCGGCGAGTTGCTACGGGCCCGCCTGGCAAGAACCGTATCCACCGCCGACATGGAGTTCCTCTATCCCGAGTACCCGAAAGATGCGCCGCGCACCCTCGCGGCATTGGCGCCGCTCTACCGCCAGCTTCCGCTCGGCCCGCTCTACGCCGCCTTGCCCGAAGCGATGGGGCCGCATTTTGCATCGAACAATTGGGTTGTCGACGGCGCGCATTCGGTCTCCGGCAAGCCGCTGCTCGCCAACGACCCGCATCTGGGATTTTCGGCGCCTGGCTTCTGGTATCTCGCCCGACTGAAAACGCCGGAGCACGACATCGAAGGCGGCACCGTGGCCGGAACGCCGTTCGTCATCATCGGCCACAACGAAAAGATCGCCTGGGGCTTCACGACGACGACCGCGGACATCGAAGACCTCTACATCGAAAAACTCGATGCGAACGATGCGAACCGCTACATGGTCGCCGATGCAAGCCTGCCGTTTCGCACCCGCCAGGAGACGATCAAGGTGCGGGGCGGTGATCCCGTGACGCTCACCGTCCGCGCGACGCGACACGGCCCCGTCGTCTCCGACATGCTGCCGCCGGGGACGATCGACAGCGGCTACGCGCTGGCGCTGCAGACGACCTTTCTCGACGATGACGACAGGAGCGCCGAGGCCTTATGGGAGATCGATCGCGCCACCGATTGGACGAGTTTTCGCGACGGGCTGAAAAACCTGGTCGGCCCCCCGCAGGACGTCGTTTATGCCGACACCGGGGGAACGATCGGCTTTATCGCCGCAGGCCGCATCCCGATCCGTAAGAGCGGTGACGGCTGGCTGCCGGTCCCCGGTTGGAGCGGCGACTATGACTGGGAAGGATTCATCCCATTCGATCAACTGCCGCAGGCAGCGAACCCGCCGTCGGGACATTTCGTCAGCGCCAACAACAAGGTCGTGCCCGACAGCTACCCTTATTTCATCAGCCGCGACTGGGATCTGCCGGACCGCGCCGAGCGGATCGAGGCACTGCTCGCGGCGACGCCGAAACAATCACCCGAAACCAGCGCGGCGATCGAGGCCGACACGCTGTCGCTAGAGGCCAAACACCTGGTGCCGCTGATGACCAAGATCGTGCCGTCAAGCGATATGGCGCGCGAAGCGATTGAACGGCTGCAAGGCTGGGACTTCCACATGGATGCCGACAAGGTCGAGCCTTTACTGTTCACCGCATGGTTGCGCGCCTTCGCCCGCTCGGTGCTGTTTTCCCGGCTGGGCGAGGTCGCCGCCGACTATTGGGACTTGAAGCCGGAAGTGATGTTCAACGTGCTGACCCAGCGTCCGGAATGGTGCGCCGACCCGAAAAAGCCAGACGAGACGTGCGAGAAGCGCCTTTCTGAGACGCTTGATGCGGCGATCGACGAGCTAGGCCGACGCTATGGCGATGAAATGGCGCAGTGGCAATGGGGACGCGCCCATATCGCCTATTTCCCCAATGCCGTGTTCGAGCGCGTGCCGCTGCTGCGCGACTGGCTGCGCGTGACGATACCCACCCCGGGCGGTTACGATACGGTCAACCGCGGTCCGAGTACGATCCGCGATGATGCGGCACCCTATGAGCAGCGTTTCGGCGCGGGATTGCGGGTCATCACGGACTTGGCCGCGCCTTTGGAGTCACGGATGATGATCGCCCCCGGCCAGTCGGGGAACCCGCTGTCGCAGCATTACGCCGATCTCCTGGCGCGCTGGCGGGCTTTCAATTGGCTCGTCCCGGCCCACAGCGCGCCGGCAGCGAAATTGACCCTCGCGCCGACGCCGTGAGTGCGCTTCCCGTCACTCCGAACGACGTGGCGCGTGCCGCTACGGCGATCGCCGGCGCGATCTCGAAGACCCCGCTTGTTGCCGCCCCAGCTTTGTCGGAGGCCACGGGATGCGAGGTGTGGCTGAAGCTCGAGACCCAGCATCCGACCGGCTCCTTCAAAGAGCGCGGCGCGCTCAACAAGCTTCTGACCCTCAACGCCAGTGAGCGTGGCGCCGGGGTTGTGGCGATGTCAGCCGGCAACCACGCGCAGGGCGTGGCCTACCACGCGCGCCAACTCGGCATCCCGGCGACGATCGTGATGCCGGAAGGCACGCCGTTCACCAAGATCGACCGTACCGAGAGCCTCGGTGCGGCCGTCGTGCTGCAGGGCGAGAGCCTCGTCGCCGCTCGTCGGGCGGCCGACGCGCTGGCAC
>JASHUW010000240.1 GCA_030039815.1 Alphaproteobacteria bacterium | reverse complement strand
GCCGTGATCATGCCGGCTATGGAAAACTGCCAGCTCGCGGCGAAGCCGCGGCGGCTCGAGCCGTGCTCGGCCAGAAAGGCGACAGACGTGCCGAACTCGCCACCGACCGACAATCCCTGAAGCAGGCGCGCGAGGGTGATGAAGATCGGGGCGGCCATGCCGATCGCCGCATAGCTCGGGGTGATCGCCATCAGCGTCGTGCCGACCGTCATCAGCGCGATCGACAGGGTCAGCCCGGATTTGCGGCCATGTCGGTCGGTATAGGAACCGATCAGGATCGCGCCCACCGGGCGCACGAGATAGGCAAGGCCAAAGGCCCCAAAGGTCACCAGCAGCGAGACGGTTGGATTACCGGTCGGGAAGAACACTTCCGAGATCGTCACGGCGAGAAAACCGTAGACGACGAAATCAAACCATTCGAGGACGTTACCGATCGTCGCCGCGATCACCACCCGCTTGAGCGAGCTGGGCGACGGAGAGGTGCTGGCGCTTTCCGCATACGAAGACATTGCCTACTCCTGTTCTATCGGCCTTATGGACGGCCGGGGAACAGACTAGCGGCATCGGTGCGGGGTTGAAAGCGGCGCGCGCTCAGGCCGAGCGCCGGCGGATGGCCAGCAGCGCGATGAGGCTCAACAGGGCGGTCGCCATCAGATAAAAGCTCGGCGACAGCGGGTCGCCGGTCTTGGCGATGAGCCAGGTCGCGAAGAACGGCGCGAAGCCGCCGAAGATCGTCACCGAGATGCTGTAGCTGAAGGCGACGCCGACGGCGCGGGTCTCGACCGGGAATTGCTCCGACATCAGCGACGGCAGCACGCCGCTATACCCGCCCTTGACGAGGTTGAGCCAGCCGACCGCGAACACGGCGCTGGCGACCGAGGGGTAGGCCACCATCAGCCAGAACACCGGGTACGCCGTCACCAAGAACAGCACGGCCGTCCACAGCATGATGCGCGGCCGGTCGGTCTTGTCCGACCAGTGCCCGCCCAGCAGCGAAAACACCGTCAGCACCGCGCCGCCGACTAGCGTCGCGATGAAGCCGGTCGAGGGATGGAGATGCAGCGTCTTGATCGCGTAGGTCGGGATGTAAAGCAGCAGGTAATAGGACGCGTTCGAGACCACCGAAGCGCCGAGCGCCAACAGCACCTGTAGCGGCTGGTTCGAAAGCAGCGTGCCGATCGGCAGGCTGTGTGGCTTCGCCTCCGCGAATTCCTCGGTCTCGACGACCTTCGAGCGGATGTAGAGACCGGCCGGGCCGACCAGCAGCCCGAACACATAGGGGATGCGCCAGCCCCAGCTCACCAGCTCGTCATGCGACAGCTCGGTCGTGAGGACGATGCCGAACAGCGCGACGACGATCGAGACGAGACCGGTGCTGGCCCATTGCCAACTCGCGCTGTATCCCCGGCGACCGCCGCCGTGCTCGACAAGAAACGCGACCGCGCTGCCGAACTCGCCGCCGACCGAAAACCCCTGCAGCAGGCGTGCGAGCATGATGATCGCCGGGGCGGCGAGTCCGATCGTCGCGTAGCCCGGAGTCGCCACCATCAGCGTGGTGCCGACCATCATCAGCGCGATCGACAGGGTGAGCCCCGCCTTGCGACCGTGCTTGTCGGTGTAGGTGCCGATCACCGCCGCGCCGAGCGGCCGCATCAGGTAGGACAGCCCGAACGTGCCGAAGGTGATGAGCAGCGAAACGGTCGGATCGCCCGCTGGGAAGAACACCTCGGCGATCGTCACGGCGAAATAGCCGTAGACGAGGAAGTCGAACCATTCGAGGACGTTGCCGACCGTCGCGGCGACGATGACCTTGGTCAGCGAATCGTGCCGCGGCAGGCTGCCGTGCAGCGTGGTATCGGCAGGCATTTCACGCCCCCAGGGAGGATCGATCCAATTTCTCGCGGGCGAATCAGGCCGGCGCGAGCAACGACAACTGCACCGACACCTTGCCGTCGTCGGCGTCGATCAGCGGGATGGGGTAGTCGCCGGTGAAGCAGGCGTCGCAGAAGCGCGGCGCGCGGTCGTCGCGGCCCGCCATGCCCATCGCCCGGTAGAGCCCGTCGATCGAAATAAAGGCGAGGCTGTCGACGCCGATATGGCGGGCCATCTCGTCGACATCCATGCTGGCGGCCAGCAACTGGTCGCGGTCGGGCGTGGCGATGCCGTAGAAGCACGGGTTGGTCGTTGGCGGGCTCGAGATCCGCATATGGACCTCGCTCGCGCCGGCATGGCGGACCATGTCGACGATCTTGGTCGAGGTGGTGCCGCGCACGATCGAATCGTCGACGAGGATCACCCGCTTGCCCTGGAGGTTGCGGTTGGCGTTGTGCTTGAGGCGAACGCCGAGGTGGCGGATCTGGTCGGTCGGCTCGATGAAGGTGCGGCCGACATAGTGATTGCGGATGATGCCGAGTTCGAACGGCAGCCCGGATTCCTGCGAGTACCCGAGCGCCGCCGGGACGCCGGAATCGGGCACCGGCACGACGATGTCGGCGTCGACCCGACTTTCGCGCGCCAGCTCCTCGCCGATGCGCTTGCGCACTTCGTAGACGCTGTGGCCCTCGACGAGGCTGTCGGGCCGGGCGAAGTAGATGTATTCGAAGATGCAGAAGCGCTCGGGCCTCTTGCCGAAGGGCTTGAAGCTGCGCAATCCCTTGGCGTCGGCGATGACGATCTCGCCCGGCTCGACATCGCGGACGAAATCGGCGCCGATGATGTCGAGCGCGCAGGTCTCCGAGGCGATGATCCAGGCCTCGGCGAGCCGGCCGACGACGAGCGGGCGCACGCCGAGCGGATCGCGCACGCCGATCACCGATTCCTGGGTCAGCGCCGCCAGCGAATAGGCTCCCTCGATCTGCTTCAGGCCGTCGACGATGCGGTCGATGATCGTACCCTGCTCGCTGGTCGCGATCAGGTGGTTGATGACCTCGGTGTCGCTGGTGGTGTGGAACAGGCTGCCGCGCCGCACCAGTTGTCGGCGCAGCTGGTAGGAGTTGGTCAGGTTGCCGTTGTGGCAGATGGCGATGCCGCCGAACTCGATCTCGAAGAACAGCGGCTGGACGTTGCGCATCGCGACCTCGCCGGTGGTCGCGTAGCGGACATGGCCGATCGCGGAATGGCCGCGCAGCTTGGCCATGGTCTCCTTGGAGCTGAAATTGTCGCCGACGAGCCCCATGCCGCGATGGGCGTTGAATTGCTCGCCGTCATAGGTGACGATCCCCGCCGCTTCCTGCCCGCGATGCTGCAGCGCGTGCAGGCCGAGCGCCGTCAAGGCCGCCGCGTCGGGGTGGCCGAAGACGCCGAAGACCCCGCATTCGTCGTGAAAATGGTCTATGTCGCCGCGAGTGGGCGTCACCATGCACGATCCTCGTTGGGGCTTGGCGGGCCCAGAGAATATGGGGTCTTATCGCCTTTGTTGCCAGTGCGTGACAAGAGCGTGCGGCACCTCATCGCTGGTTATTGATCAGCCGGTCGAGCTCGCGCTGCGAGGTCGGGTTATAGCTCGGCGCCACCGATTGCTGCTGATCCGCGGCGGGCGGCGCGGTGGGGTTGGTGAGCGCGCGCATCGCCTTCTCCGCCTCGGCGGCGGGCGATACGGTATGGATGATGTCATCCGCGGCCGCGGCGCTCTTCACGCGCCACTGTTCGGGCAGAAAGCCGCGAATCAGGTTGGCGCCCTGTTCGAGATAGGGCGCGCTTTTGGCGTCGCGCAACCATTGCGGCCGGTCATTCGGCTGCACCATGTCGAGCATCAGATAGGCAAGGCTAAGGATGAACGCGCCGCGCACCAGCCCGAACACGAAACCGAGCGTGCGGTCGATCGGCGACAGCCCGGCGGATCGCACGGCGCGCGCGGCGATCCCGGTGATGATTGTCAAGACGATGAGGCAGACGATGAAGGTCCCGGCGATGCCGATCAGCCCCGAGAGCAGCGGGTTGTGCACCATCGGCTCGACCGCCGCTTCGACATTCGCGTAGATGTAGAAGGTGACAAACGCGGCGCCGACCCAGGCGACGATCGACAGCGCCTCGCGCACGAAGCCGCGGGCGAAGGCAAAGATCGCCGACAGGCCGATGACCGCGATGACACCCAGATCGAGCGGGTTCACGCCGTGATCCTCACGGCGCCGCGGCCAGGTGTCGCGTCCGGCGGCGCTCGGCCGGCGCGAGGCGCTCGACCAGCTCGCTGAGGTAGGCCATCGGCATCGTCGCAATGCCGTCGCCGGAACGCGCGGCGCGCCCTGGCTGGCGGCCGGAGTCACGTCCCTGGGGGCGGGCGGGCAACCAGGCTTCGGTAAAGCCCAGCTTCGCCGCTTCCTTGAGCCGCGCGTCGCTGTGCGACACCGGCCGTACGCGGCCGCTGAGGCCAATCTCGCCAAAAACGACGGTGTCGGCCGGGACCGGGGTTTCGACCATCGCCGAGATGAGCGCCGCGGCGACCGCGAGGTCGGCCGCCGGCTCGCCGATGCGCAAGCCGCCGGCGACGTTGAGGTAGATATCGTTGGCGCCGACCGACAGGCCGCAGCGCGCGTCGAGCACGGCGACGATCATCGCGAGGCGCGTTGCGTCCCAGCCGACGACCGCGCGGCGCGGCGTGCCGAGCACCGAGGGCGCGACCAGCGCCTGGATCTCGACCAGCACCGGTCGCGTGCCTTCGATCCCGGCGAAGACCGCGGCGCCGGCAACCGCGCCCTCACCGTGCTCGCCATCGGCGCGCTCGGCGAGGAACATCGCCGACGGGTTCGGCACCTCGACGAGACCGCGATCGCTCATCTCGAAGACGCCGATCTCGTCGGTCGCGCCGTAGCGGTTCTTGACCGCGCGCAGGATGCGGAACTGGTGGCCGCGCTCGCCCTCGAAATAGAGCACGGTGTCGACCATGTGCTCGAGGACGCGTGGGCCGGCGATCATCCCTTCCTTGGTGACATGCCCGACCAGGACCAGCACGAAGCCGCGGCGCTTGGCGAGGCCGATCAATTCCTGCGCCGCGCCGCGCACCTGGCTGACCGTACCCGGCGCGCTGTCGAGCGTGTCGAGATACATGGTCTGGATCGAATCGATGACCGCCAGCTGCGGCGGGTTCGCCACGTCGAGCGAGGCGGCGATGTCGCGCACGCTGGTCGCGACCGCGAGGCGCACCGGCGCGTCGGCAACGCCGAGCCGTTGCGCGCGCAGGCGAATCTGGTCGATCGCCTCCTCGCCGGTGATGTAGGCGGCCGCACCGCCGCCCGCGGCGACGGCGGCCGCCGCTTGCAGCAACAGGGTGGATTTGCCGATGCCGGGGTCGCCGCCGACGAGGATCGCCGAGCCCGGCACCAGCCCGCCGCCGCACACGCGATCCAACTCGGCGATGCCGGTCAGGTGGCGCGCGGTCTGCCGGCTGTCGCCGCGCAGCGCGACGAAATCGAGGGCGTGGCCGCCGCGGGCGCTGCCGCCAAGGCTTTTCGGCGGCCCGGAGCGCGGCAATTCCTCGACAAGGCTGTTCCACGCGCCGCAAGCCTCGCAGCGTCCGGCCCATTTCGGGTAGACCGAACCGCACTCCTGGCAGGCATAGCGCGGCTGCGATTTAGCCATCGATCCGGCCGCTCACCGCGCCGCGCGTCATATTGCCCGCACCTCCATCTGGATCGGCCCTTCGGCGCGGCCGTTGACGAACTGCTCGACAAACGGGTTGCCGGAATCGTCGATTTCGGTGGCCGGGCCCTGCCAGACGATCTTGCCCTTGTGCAGCATGGCGATGCGGTCGCCGATCTTGCGCGCGCTCACCATGTCGTGGGTGATCGATACCGCGGTGGCGCCGACCTCGCGTACGCACTTGATGATGAGATCGTTGATGACGTCGGCCATGATCGGATCGAGCCCGGTCGTCGGCTCGTCGAAGAAGATGATCTCGGGCTCGGCGGCGATCGCCCGGGCGAGCGCGACCCGCTTTTGCATGCCGCCCGACAACTCGGCCGGGCGCAGCTCGCCGACCTCGGGGCCGAGCCCGACCGAGGCCAGCTTTTCAAGCGCGATGCGTTTCGCCCCGGCTCGCTCCATCCCCCGACCCTGGATCAGCCCGAACGCCACATTCTCCCATACCCGCAACGAGTCGAACAGCGCGGCGCCCTGAAACAGCATGCCGAACTTGCGCATCAACGCGGTACGGGCGGCGCGGCGCATGCCGACCGTCTCGACGCCATCAATGCGGATCGAGCCGGATTCGGGATGCAGCAGCCCGAGGATGCACTTGATCAAGACGGATTTGCCGGTGCCGGAGCCGCCGATGATGACGAGGCTCTCACCGACGCCGCAATCGATGTCGATGCCGTCGAGCACCACTTTGGGCCCGAACGATTTGTGCACGTCGCGGACCGCAATTTTCGGCGCGTTGGCCGGCTGAGTGCGGCCGTCGCTCATTTGCCGAAAAACGCCGCCGTCAGGAGGTAGTTGGACAAGAGGATCATGATCGAGGCGGAGACCACGGCGTAGGTCGTCGCCTGACCGACCCCCTCGGCGCCGCCGCGCGACTGGTAGCCGTGGTAGCAGCCCATCAACGACACGATAAAGCCGAACACGCCGGCCTTCACGAGACCCGACACGACATCCATCGTTTCGAGATAGGTCTCGGTCTGGGTCAGGTAGTTGGCGGGATTGAAGCCGAGCTTGACGGTGCCGACGATATAGCCGCCGAACACGCCGAGGATATCGGCGACGACCACTAGAAGCGGCAGCGTGATAAGCCCGGCGAGGAGGCGCGGCAGCACGAGATAGCGGTAGGGGTCGGTGGACAAGGTCGTCAGCGCGTCGATCTGATCGGTGACCCGCATCGTCCCGATCTCGGCCGCCATCGCCGCGCCGACTCGGCCGGCGACCATCAGCCCGGCGATCACCGGGCCCAGCTCGCGCGTCACCGACAGCACGACGACCGTGGCGACCGCGCTCTCGGCATTGAAGCGGCTGAACCCGGTATAGGATTGCAGCGCCAGCACCATGCCGGTGAAGATCGCCGTCAGCCCGACGACCGGCAGCGAGTAATAACCCATGTAGACGATCTGGCGCAGGATCAGCCGCGGGTAGAAAGGCGGGCTGAAGATGCCCGCCAGTCCCATCAGCGCGAAGCCGGCGAGGCGGCCGGTCGCCGCCAGAAAGCCGAGGAAGGCCGCGCCGACCCTTGCCAGAAAGGCGGTCATTCGGCGGTCTTGCTGTCGCTTGGGGGCTCGCGATAGACGCGGTGATGCCGGGCGCCGAGCGCGGTCAACATCTCGTAGCCGATGGTGCCGGCATCGGCGGCGGCGGCGTCCACCCCGTAATGGTCGCCGATCAGCTCGATCATGTTGCCCGGATAAAGCTCGGCGGGCGGAACTGCGGACACATCGAATGTCGCCAGGTCCATCGATAGCCGGCCGAGCAGCGGGACCCGTTTCCCGGCGAGCCAGCCGCAGCCGCGATGGCTCAGCGAACGCAGCCAGCCATCGGCGTAACCTATTGCCGCTGTTGCCAACAATCCCGGCCCGTCCATGATGTGCGCGGCACCGTAGCCAACCGACTCCCCCCTGTCAATTTTGCGGACCTGGACGATTTTGGCGCTGAGCCGCACCGCCGGCCGCATCGGATTGGCGGCGCCAGGGCGGGGATTGACGCCGTAGAGCGCGGCTCCCGGTCGCACCAGCTCGAAGTGAAATTCCCGGCCGAGGAAGATGCCGGAAGAGGCGGCGAGACTTGCCTTGAGGGCCGGCAGGCGCTGCCGGGCCGCGAGGAAGCGCGCGCGCTGCGCGGCGTTGAGCGCGTGCTCCGGCGTCTCGGCACAGGCGAGGTGGCTGAGCAGCATGCTCGCGCCGATCGCCGCGACGCGGTCGAGACTTTGCTCGAATTCGGCCGGCGACAGGCCGAGCCGCGACATCCCGGTATCGATGTGGACGATTGGAAGCGGTTTGTCGGACGCGGCGACCGCCGCCCATTCTGCGATCTGGCCAGGGTCGTTGAGCACCGGGGTCAGCCGGGCGGCGGCGAAATCAGCCGCCGAGCCCGGGAGGGGACCGTTGAAGACGGCGATCTCCGGCTCGGCTCCGAGCGCTTCGCGCAACGCAAGCCCTTCGTCGAGCGTCGCGACGAAAAGCTTGCGGCATCCCGCGCGCAACAGAGCGCGCGCCACCGGCACCGCGCCGAGACCGTAGCCGTTGGCCTTGACCACGGCGGCGCAGGCCGCCGGCGCGGTCTTCGCCGCGAGCAGCCGCCAATTGGCGACGACCGCGCCGAGATCGATCTCGAGCACGGTTCCGGCGCGCGTCGCGGGGTCTCGGGTCACCGGCTTAGAACACACCCAACGGCCCTACCTCGCCATGGCCGCGTTCGTGCGCAACAATTGATCCTAGTACGAGGCCGGGAGGGTTTCCGCGGCGACAAAATTCTTGAACTTGGTGATCTCGGCCTCGAACTGCAGCTTGATCGTGCCAGTCGGTCCATGGCGCTGCTTTTCGACGATGATTTCGGCGATACCGTGGATTTTCTCCATGTGCTCGCGCCATGCCTGGTGGCGTTCGTTGAATTTCTCCTGGGACTCATTTTCACCGAGGAGCGGTTCTCGGCCGCGATAATATTCCTCGCGGAAGATGAACATGACGACGTCGGAATCCTGCTCGATCGAGCCTGACTCGCGCAGGTCGGCCAATTGCGGGCGCTTGTCTTCGCGCTGCTCGACCGCGCGCGACAGTTGCGACAGCGCCAGAACGGGCACGTCGAGCTCCTTGGCGATCGCCTTGAGCCCTCGGGTGATCTCGGAAATCTCTTGCACCCGGTTCTCGGGGCCGCGCGTCGCGTGCGATGGGCGCATCAGTTGCAGGTAATCGATGACGATGAGGTCGAGCCCCTGCTGGCGCTTGAGACGCCGCGCCCGGGTGCGCAGCGCGGCAACCGACAGCGCCGGCGTGTCATCGATGTAAAGCGGCAGCGCCGCGAGCTGCTGGCTCACCGCGACGAAGCGGTCGAAATCGTCCTTGCGCACATCGCCACGGCGGATTCTGTCCGATGACACGCCGCTTTCCTCGGCGAGGATGCGGGTCGCCAGCTGCTCGGCCGACATTTCGAGCGAGAAAAAGCCCACGACCGCGCCGTCTTCGGCCGTCTTGCGGCCGTTGGGCGCGATGCCAGGAATATAGGCCTTCGCCGCGTTGAACGCGATGTTGGTGGCCAGCGATGTCTTCCCCATGCCCGGCCGGCCGGCGAGGATGATGAGGTCGGACGGGTGCAGGCCGCCGAGCTTCTTGTCGAGATCGATAAACCCGGTGGCGACGCCGACGGTGCGGCCGTCGCGCTTGAACGCGGCCTCGGCCATGTTGATCGCGACGGTGAGCGCCGATTCGAAGGCACGGAACCCGCCTTCCGCCTGGCCGGTGCTGGCGAGGTCGTAGAGCCGCTGCTCGGCCCGCTCGATCTGGGCGATGGCCGGGTCGTCGAGGTCGTGCTCGTGCGCCTCGTTGACGACGTCCTCGCCGAGGTCGATCAGCTGACGGCGCAGGTGCAGGTCGTGGATGCGGCGGCCGTAATCCTCGGCGTTGATGATGGTGACCGCGGATTCGGCCAGTTGCGTCAGGTATTGGGCGCCGCCGACCTCGGCGAGCGCGGCGTCCTGCTCGAACAGGTTCTTCAGCGTGACCGGGTTGGCGATCTGGCCGCGATCGATCAGCTTGCAGATCGCCTGATAGATGCGGCCATGCACCGCGAAGCTGAAATGCTCGGGCAGCAGGAAGTCGGCGACGCGGCCATGCGCCAGATTGTTGCGGAAGATAGCGCCCAACAGCGCCTGCTCGGCCTCGGTGTTGGCGGGTGGCGGTCGGGTCGGCTCAGGCTCGGGCTCGCGGAACGGCGCGATCCAGGAAACGGTCGATTGCATGCGCGGAGAATATCACCGAGGCGGTTTTGCCGCCCGGCCATTTTATAAGATCGCAGAAATCAACTCGGCCGAAACTTGTGGAAGAGTTGTGGATATTTATGTGGAAACGAATCGGCTAGTAACGGATCGTTTTGAAGGCTCAGCGCCTTACGCCGCGCGATCGTCGGCGGCGCGATGGGTGCGCTCCCAATCGAACATATAGTCGCGGGTCAGCGGCACGGTCTCGACCGCCCTCGCCATCTGGATTTGCATGACCAGATGCCCGCCGTAGCGGAAGGCGATCTCGGAGCCGACGAGGTAGGTCTCCCACATCCGGCAGAACCGCTCGTCGTAAAGCTTCAGCACCTCGTCGCGGTGCTGCAGAAAGCGTCGCCGCCAGGCCTTCAGCGTCTCGGCGTAGTGCAGGCGGAGCACCTCGATATCGGTGACCCAAAGCCGCGCGTCTTCGATCCGCGGCACGACCTCGGAGATCGCCGGCGAATAGCCGCCGGGGAAAATGTACTTGCGCAGCCAAGGGTTGGTGGTGCCGGGACCGTCGCTGCGGCCGATCGAATGCAACAGGGCGACGCCGTCGGGTTTGAGCAGGTCACGCACCTGCCCGAAGAAGGCCGGGTACTGGCCGACCCCGACATGCTCGAACATGCCGACCGAGACGATGCGGTCGTACTGATCCTTTTCCTCGCGGTAGTCGCGCAGGTGAAAATGTACGCGGTCGGAAAGGCCGGCCTGCGCGGCGCGGCGCTGCGCGACCTTCAGCTGCTCGGTCGAGAGCGTCAGCCCGGTGACGTCGGCGCCGCATTCGCTCGCCAGATAAAGCGCCAGCCCGCCCCAGCCGCAGCCGATGTCGAGCACCTTCATCCCCGGCCGGATCAGGAGCTTGGCGGCGATGTGCCGGCGCTTGTTGAGCTGCGCGGTGTCGATGTCGTCGTCGGGGCTGAGGAAATAGGCGCAGGAATATTGCCTGTCCCGGTCAAGGAACAACTCGTAGAGCTGGTCGGAGAGGTCGTAATGATGCGCGACATTGGCGCGCGAG
>JASHUW010000239.1 GCA_030039815.1 Alphaproteobacteria bacterium | reverse complement strand
TCACCAGCGGAAGCTGGTGCCGGCCGGCCGCCAGGATCGACCACGCGTAATCGTCGCCGAACAATTTGTCGGCGATACGCTTCATGTGCATGAGGTTTTCGGGGTCAGCGCCGATCCCGCCAAGAATACCGAAAATCGTCTGGATGAAGAGCGGCGGTTTCAACAGGCCGCGATCGACGAAGTGCGCGAGGTTGTAGAGGTGCCCGACATCGTAACATTCGTGCTCGAACCTTGTGCCGCACTCCTCGCCGAGGCGCTTCAGCACCTTTTCGATATCGGCGAAAGTGTTGCGGAAGATGAAGTCGCGGGTCATCTCCAGCGCTTTCGGCTCCCAGTCGTATTTCCACTCCTTGTAGCGGTCGAGCATCGGGTAGAGCCCGAAATTCATCGACCCCATGTTCATCGAGCACATCTCGGGCTTGGCGCGCAGCGGCGCGGCGAGGCGCTCCTCAAGGGTCATGCCATGGCCGCCGCCGGTGGTGATGTTGACCACCGCATCGGTCGCCTGCTTGATCCGCGGCAGGAACTGCATGAACACGTCGGGATCGGGGGTCGGCCGGCCGTTTTCCGGATCGCGCGCATGGAGATGCAGGATCGCCGCGCCCGCCTCGGCCGCGGCGATCGCGTCGCGCGCGATCTCGTCCGGGGTCAGCGGCAGATACGGGCTCATCGTCGGCGTATGGATCGAGCCGGTCACCGCACAGGTGATGATGACCTTGCTTTTCAAAGGCATAGGCGTCCTCCCAAAATCTTATCGGCTCACCGCGGCCGCGCGGCGACGCCTCCGCGCAACTCGTGCACGACCACGCCCAATCGGCGCGGCGGCGGCGCGAGCCATAACGGGTGGGTGAGGCTGGTGCCGACATCGCTCTCGCCGGCCTGCCAGCGGCGCATCAGCGAGGCGGAGGAGAAATCCGACATCTTCGCCGGAAGCTCGGTGTCCGCGCCTTCATGCACGAGGCGCAGGATCGTCATCGTCGCCTCGCTGCCCTCGGCGAGGCATTTCTTGATGTCGGGATCGCGCCGCAGACCAGCCGGCATCCGCTCGCCCACCAGTGCGATCATCCGCCGCAGATCATGGTTGCGCCGCAGCGCCGCGATCTCGCGCGCCGAGCGGCTCGTGCCGCCGCGCGCGCCGGGCACCGGATCGTAGCCGTCGATCACGAAGCACAGCGTATCGGCCGGACGCGCGTCGTCGAGCGGGGCGACCGAGACCGCGGCGCCACGGTAGCGCTGACCGTCGATGGCGACCGGCGCCATCCCGGGAAGCGCGGTGCTCGCGAGCACGTGGTCGATCGTCAGGACATGCCGGTCGTTGTCGAAAAATGTCTCGGCGCCGGTGTCGAGATTGGTCGCGCCGAGCACCACCCGCACCGTGCCCGAGTTGATCCGGCCGAAATCGACGACCTCTTCGATGAGCTCCTTCAATTCGCTGGTCGGGATCGCCGAGCGCTCGCGCGGCGGCGGTGCGCCGCCATTCTTCCATTGCGCTCTGACCCGCTCGATGACGGCGCGCAGATGCTGGTGGAACCCGGCATCGGCGCGGACCGCAACGCGCCGGCTCAGCTCGCGCCAGAACTGGCGCAAACGGAACGAGCGCTCGTGCGGCAGGTTGCCGGCGATGATCACCGCGTTGACCGCCCCGATCGCACTGCCGGCGATCCAGTTCGGCCTAACCCCGGCATTCTCCAGCGCCGCATAGGCGCCCGCCTGATACGCGCCGAGCGCGCCACCGCCTGACAGAACCAGCGCGATCCGGTCGAACCGGGCCAAGCTCTTCTCCGATCGCGCGCGCGCCACTGTCGGCTCCCTGGTCCTTCATCACGCATCATGCGGAACCGCAAACCGAGCGTCCAGCGCCGAAACAGCGAATGAATTAAGAGCGCGACACCAATTACTTAGGCGGCACGGTTTTGAGATAGGCGGCGATCGCCCGGCGATCGTCATCGGTGAGGCGGGCGGTGTTGCGCACAATCTCGGCCATCGCCCCACCAACGAAATCGCCATCGGGCGTGCCGCCTTCCTTGAGCAGGTAGACGATGTCATCCATGCTCCACTTGCCGATCCCGTGGTTCGGATCCGGCGTGATGTCAGGTGCCTTCCTGCCTTCGAGCCCGCCTGACGAGCCTGCGAGGAAGCGGTCGGCGGCGAGCGCGCCGAGCCAGGTCAGCGGCGTATGGCAATCGCCGCAACGGCCAACCGTCGCGACCAGGTAGGCGCCGCGGGCAATCGGGCTGGCACCGGCGGGCAATGGAGCCGGTTTCCCGAAATCATCGGCCATAACGACGCCGATCGCGGCGCGAGCGCGAGCGAACAACGCCAGGGAAGCCGCCCCGCGGACGCGGTGGGATATCGGCGGCAAGCTGTCGAGATAGGCTTTCAGATCGGCCAGGTCCGCATCGCTCAGCCGGCCGAAATACGGAAACGGAAAGGCCGGCACGTAACGCGTGCCGTCGGGGGCGACCCCCCAGCGCATCGCGCGGACAAAGTCGGCATCGCTCCAGCCACCGATGCCGGTCGCGGCATCGGGCGTGATGTTGGGTGCGGGGATCGTGCCGAACTCGGTCGCGAGAGCGCGGCCGCCGGCGTAGGGCGCGCCACCGTTCTTGCGGTCGGTATGGCAATCGCCGCAGCCCGCGGCACCGGCAAGATAGGCGCCGCGAGCGATGGCGGCGGCATTGTCGGCGGCGCGACCCGTTCGCGGGGCCGCCGACAGCAAGGCAACGAGCAGGAGAAGGCTGGCGACGGCCGCCCTTATTTCTTGATCTCCTCCCGGAACTTCTCGTGGCAACCGCCACAGCCGTTCTTCCCGAGATCGCCGAACGCGGTCTGGATGGCCGCCTGGTCACCGCCCTTGGCCGCGGCGAGCAGCGCATTCGCCTTTTCCGCCGCGGTGCTGACCGCCGCCTCGAAGCCCTTCGCGTCGGTCCAGATTTCTGGCTTCGTCGCGTACTTGCCGTCGGGGCTGGGGCCGCCAGTGTCGGGCGGGAAAACGTCGGGGATCTTCTTCATCGTCTCGGTGAGGTCGGTTGCGGCCGAGACCGCTTTCGCCTGGTCGTTCTTGCCGTCGAGGAAGCCCTTGACGGCCCCCATGTCCGCCCCCTGCTCCTTCATCAACGCCTGGCGGTCCTTGATGACCTGATCCTTGTCCACCGCCAACGCACCGGTCGAACCGGCGGCCACGATCGCCAGCGCCGCACCGAGCGCCAGCAGCTTGAGAGAGAATTTCATGCCCCTGTTCTCCCGCATTTTACGCGTTTTGGAGACTAATCGCTTGATACGCAAAAGCAAACGCCCGACGCCTCACCATCACGTGATCGGCATGACAATGTGCTTCTTGAAGCCGGGCCGCTCGCGGATACGGTCGTACCAGGCGCTCAGATGCGCGAGGACCGGGCGCTCGATCGGATAGTTGAACCAGCGGTAGATGTGCGTGCCCAAGACGATCTCCGCGAGCGACAGCGAGTCGCCGCCGAGATAGGGTTGGCTCGCGAGGGCGTCGTCGACAATCTCCCAGGCCGTGATCGCCCGTCGCCGCGCCGCCTCGATCGCGGCCGGGTCGCGGGTTTCCGGGGTCGAGCGGACGAGCCCTTGCAACAGCGCCCCCATCGGCGCGCCGATCACCGAGAGCTGCCAATCCATCCAGCGCTCGACATGGGTGCGCGCGGCGAAATCGGCTGGATAAAGGCTGTGGCCGTTGGGGCGAGTGTTACACAGATAGCGGCAGATCGTGTTCGATTCCCACATCACCAGATCGCCGTCGATGACCGTCGGCACCAGCCCGTTCGGGTTCAGCTTCAGGTATTCGGGGTCGCGATTGCCGCCGAACGGCCCGCCATGATCGACCCGGTCGTAGGCGATGTTGAGTTCCGCGCAGGTCCACAGCACCTTCTGCACATTCGACGACGTCGTCCGGCCCCAGATCTTCAGCATGATCCCCTCCGCTCCGCGCCGGCGCATGGAGCCTCAGTTTTTCGGCGAGCGCAACTGCCCGGAGGCGGTCATTGGGTGTATATTGGCGCCGAACCGGTCGTTGGCCGTCAAAAGGAACGAGCGATGATCCGACGCACCGCTCTGGTCGCTCTTCTGCTCGCGCCGTCAGTTCCGTCAGCCGCCATGGCGACGAGCATCAACGGCCATGGCATGATGAATAATTGGTCGGCGTCGGACCGCTGCGCCGCTGCCGCGCAACGGCAGTTTCCGGACTACACGCCAGAATCCAATGCCAAGCGCGACAACGCGATGAAGCAGTGCCTCGCGCAGGGAAACCTGCCGCCGCGCGGCGACCTCGATCACTAGCCGCCTGCGTTCTCGCGCACCTTTGGCAACTGCAGCAGCTGCCACACATCCTCGAACGCGGCCATCAGCGCATCGATATCGGCATCGCTGTGCAGCGGCGTCGGGGTCAGGCGCAGCCGCTCGGTGCCGCGCGGCACGGTCGGATAGTTGATCGGCTGGACGTAGATCTGGTGGTGCTGCAGCAGCAGGTCCGACGCCATCCGGCACAGCGCCGCGTCGCCGACCATCACCGGTACGATGTGGCTGGTCGACGGCATCAGCGGCAGCCTTGCTTCGCTGAGCCGCCGCTTCACGGTGGCGACCCGCTCCTGATGCCGGGCCCGCTCGGCCTGGCTTTCCCGCAAATGGCGGATCGCGGCGAGCGCACCCGCCGCGACCAGCGGCGGCATCGAGGAGGTAAAGATGAAACCCGGCGCGTGGCCTCGCAGGAAGTCGCACATCAGCGCCGAACCCGCGACGTAACCGCCCATCGTGCCGAACGCCTTGGCCAGCGTTCCCTGGATCACCGTCAGCCGGTGGGAGACGCCGTCCCGCTCGGAGACGCCGCCGCCATGGTCGCCGTAAAGCCCGACTGCATGCACCTCGTCGAGATAGGTCATCGCGCCGTAACGGTCGGCGATGTCGCAAATCTCGCCGATTGGCGCGATGTCGCCATCCATCGAATAGACCGACTCGAAGCACACCAGCTTCGGCCGCTCGGCCGGCAGCCCCGCAAGCAGCTCTTCGAGATGCGCGGTGTCGTTGTGCCGGAAAATGACGCGCTCGGCACGGCTGTTGCGGATGCCCGCGATCATCGACGCATGGTTCATCGCATCCGACAACACCACCATGCCCGGCATGCTGCCCGCCAGTGTCGACAGCGCCGCCTCGTTAGCGACAAAGCCCGAAGTGAAGACGAGCGCCGCCTCGCGGCGGTGCAGTTCGGCAAGCTCGCGTTCCAGCAGCACATGCGCGTGGCTCGTGCCCGAAATGTTGCGCGTGCCGCCTGCGCCGGCGCCCGTCCGCTCCATCTCGGCGGCCATCGCCGCGAGCACCGCCGGATGCTGGCCCATACCGAGATAATCGTTGGAGCACCACACGGTGACGTCGACACCGATGCGGTGATCGAAGGCGCGCGGGAAATCGCCACGCCGCCGCTCTAGATCGGCGAATACCCGATAGCGCCCTTCGCTGTGCAGCGCGTCCAGCCGTTCTTTGAAAAATGTGTCGAAATTCATCTTCGTGACGATCTCAGAAGAGCATTAAAGATATCATATCGGCGGCGTTGCGCCATTGGGCGGTGTGTCGCGCCGCTTGATTGCCGATCACTTCGACGTGGGCGCCGGCGAAGCGGGCGCCGCCGGTGGGGTCGGCGGTTTGGGTTTCGGCTTGCAGACGAACGTGGCGCGGCCCGGGGTGAGCATCGGGCAATCGTCGAGCCGGTAGTCGGTGCTGACGAGCTCGGCCGTGGCATCGCCGACGCACTGCGCCTGACCCAGCTGCTGCACCTTCTGCTCCGAAGTCTTGAGCGGGTTGTAGCAGATCGCCACGCGTGGCCCGGGGTCCTTGGCTTTCGGGTCGGAAAGCGGGCCGGTTGGGAACGGATTGACG